>JAQBYJ010000002.1 GCA_027622555.1 Verrucomicrobiota bacterium | reverse complement strand
TTTTTCTTCAGGAGTTACCTCACTCCAGGGAACATGTGAAGGCTCGGATCTTGGAAACGTTTCATCGATCAAGCCGAGTTCGAATTGCTTTTTATACCGTGCTTCGGCGATCGCCTCGTAACCAACACGGTAGTGGTCGATGTATTTTGCTACATCTTCCGGCCAGGCATGGAGTGGATCATGCGGTGCCTGATAGGAGAGATACATGAAGTAGGGTTTGTCCTCATTTCGGTAGCGTTCGAGGAATCCGAGTGCCCAATCGGTGTAGGCATCGGTTGAGTAATAGTCGTCGTTCGGGGGTGTGTAAGGTTTGAGCACCTCGTCGTCGAAGGCATAGACCCTCCAAGGCTTGTCTTTTGATTTGTTGCCGGGGATTGGTTCGCCTTTGCGTTGATTGCCAGGATTCCAATGGTTACTGGCTCCATCGAGCAAGCCGTAATAGTGATCAAAGCCGCGGTCGAATGCATTTTCCGTGCTGTGGTGTTTGCCCACCCAGAAGGTGCGATACCCTGCGGTTTGCAGCACTTCGCCAATCGTTACGGCATTCGTATACGGGAGGAAGGATTTGTGATTTCCGTTTTGCTGGGCATAGAGCCCGGTCATCAAACAGGCACGTGATGGGAAACACTTCGATGTGTTGTGGAACTGGGTGAATCTGACGCCCCCCTCAGCCAGACGATCCAGGTTTGGGGTCTGCACCTCACCACCGTAGCAACCAATATCCGACCAGCCCATGTCGTCTACCAGGATCATGAGAATATTCGGCTGTTTCGCATTTGAGGATAATGGCGTGATCCATGAAATCGCGATAATGAAGATGGATTGAGCTAGTTTCATAAGGAGATTGTTATTTGAATAGCGATTTTGAGGGAGAAACCTTGTTTAATTCAAATGAATTTAAGTGGTTCGGAAGAGAATGGGTCCGATTCTTTCTACCGGGTAGTATCGAAAACAAATGTAGGACCGAATTTAGTTGGGAATCCGGAATTGACGAATCGCGGTTTCCATCTGTCGCTTCAGCTTTAGCCGCTAAGTCCCAACGCCTTCTCCGCGTATTTTACGGAGAGGGTGTTGTTAAATTCTTCATACTCGATTTGTTCATCGAGGGACTTGCCTTCCACGCTGGGGAGCTGGTCCTGTGAGTTTGAGCGTATCCACTTGAGGCCCTTGGAGAGTTTGGTGGCGTCCTGGTCGGGGAACGTGCTCCAATAACTCTTCGTTTTGCAGGGGACTTTGAGGGGATTTCGGGTGATCATTTCCAAGCAGAATCGAATCTGCGGATTTGGTTTTTCAATGGTTTGGAAAATGAACTCCATATCGAGAAAACCTTGCCCGAGTGGGACCTCGGATAACAGAAAGCCGTCCTCGTATTCTCGTACTCCCATGTCCTTGATGTGAGTGGTGACGCCATATCTCGCGAGGATACTCGCCGTTTCGTCCGGGTGTTCGAGCAGGGAGATGGAATTGCCCGTGTCGATCGTGACACCAACATGCTCGCTGCTGATGGATTGCATGAATTCTATCAAGTCCTGGGCCTCCCAGTCCTTGTGGTTTTCCACCCCTAATTGTACTCGGTGCTTCGTTGCGATGGGTTCCGCTAACTGAAGTCGTTTTAAGGAATTCTTTTTCAGGCTCAGCCAGTCCTTTCGATTATCGAAGTCCTCATAACGCCGTCCACCCATGGCGGTTCGAAAAACGCTTACTCCTGCTTCCTTGGCAACGGCAATTTCGGATTCGAATCGTTCCAGATCGGTTTCTGATTTTGGTGCTGAGATACTTCCTTCAATGAACATACCGAGTTCTTCGCAGGTTTTCCGGATTCGGGAAGCGAACGGTTTGGTCCAGCCGCTAGTCCCGGTTTGTACTCCCCCGGCTCCATAAGTGTGAACATGCTCGAGTAATTCTACCGCGTCTTTAAAGGGCGGATACGCTTTGCTGCTCTGTTTGCTGGAACCTCGAAAGGCATAGGAATGAATGACGATGCCCATGCGTTTCCCTCTTTTTGCCATGTGATGTAAGGCTGGAAGCTGTGGTGCCAGACCTAACAAAGCCGCCGTGGCTGCCATGCGTTTGATGAGATCGCGGCGATTCATATTTTTATTGTAATTTATCATTCCAAATAGCCCAAGTAGTAGGGGATGAGTGCAGTCGAAAGTGACTTTATTTAACTCCCTGTTGCTGTTTATTCACAAGTCGAAAATCTTTAAGCCCTATACTGTGTTCAAGATCCCGTGGTCGTGGCCATTTAGTTTAGAACGCTAATAGCTCTCCAATCCAGAGGCAGGAAATTAGATGTGGAAACCACAAGAAGCGCAGAAGGCACAAAGCCTGACACCAAAACCCGCGTGTCTGGATTTGGAGCGGCGTCTTGTTGGAATTTGAGTAGTTGATCTTCCGCCGTCTTTGAAGAACTATGGCGAGATCTGCGAGAAGGGTTCATGGTCATGGAGGAAATCTATCTTTCAGTAGTGGAGATCTAGATGGTTCGAGGCAATCAAGATTTAGGCTCCTGATTTATTTTTTCTCTTCTTTCTTCAACCACCGATGACTTAGAGCAGCCAAGCCGCAACCAAAGTTTAAATTGACCACAGATTTCTCAGATGGGCACAGATATTGTATATTATGAACCCACGAATGGACACCAAGTGACACGAATCATGAGGTAGGGACCGATCGCCGAGCGCTCCGACCACCATTCTCCGCCCAGGCTACGCCACGGCACGGCTGATGACACTGATTTTCACTGATGTAAAAAGACCAAATTATTCGTGATTAGCTTATGCAGTTTCGGATTTCGGGTCTGATTATTGGAATGGTTAAATGATTCTGTCATAAAGAAAGAACGTATTTTAACACTGGCGCGTGGTTAATCGCGAAGTTTGTGGTGAAGAGTTGGGATATGAACACGTTGCTTAAAAAACAAGATTATTACGGACAGTAGTACTGATGAGCACCGATGACGGTTAAATTTTATAGCCTAACCATTTCGTGGATCAGTGTGAATCTGTGTTGATCAGTGGTTAAAATCCTTTTTGCCAACTGGGTAAATCTGTGTCTCAGGTACCTGTTAATAGGCTCCACGAATATGTTCCTTAACGTTATCTTCGTAGAATTGAGCTAGCTCTGCATGGGTTTCGGAAGGGATTCTTTCCAGGTAAGTGGCATCCGTATTATCTTCCACGTGAAACGCTTTTGTGGCACCGGGAATGACGGTGGAAATCGCATCAAAGTCGAGGATCCAACGCAGAGCCCATTGAGCCATGGATAATCCAGGTTCTTTAATGTTTTTGAGCATCTCTGCGAGTTCGACACCTTTTTCAAATGGCAAACCGGCAAACGTTTCACCGACATTGAACGTTTTACCATCTTTGTTGAAATTCCGGTGATCACTTTTTTTGAAAATCGAATCTTTCGTCATTTTCCCCGATAACAAACCGCTTGCGAGCGGGACACGTGCGATGAGGGCTATTTGATGTTTTTTCGCATTTTCAAAAAGTTCGGCGATGGCCTTTTGGCGAAAGATATTAAAAATAATCTGTACCGAATAAAGGCCGGGCACATGCTCAATAACCCAATTTGCCTCCTCTATAGTTTCAACGCTCGCACCAAAATGAATGATTTTACCTTCTTGTTGTAGCTCACGGAGACAATCGAAGGTGGTTCCTTCTTTCATGGCTTCCATCGGTATGCAATGGGTTTGAACCAGGTCCAGTTCTCCGATTCTCAGGCGACGTAAGGAGTTTTCTATTCTGGGTTTTATGGATTCTATTGAATAATTTTTCGGGTAAATATCCTCTCCACGACCCACTTTGGTGGCTATTACCAAATCATTGGTTTTACCGCGGAAGTATTTTCCCAGGATGGTTTCACTTTTTCCTTTGCCATAGACATCGGCTGTGTCGAAAAAATTGACTCCGTTATTGGTGGCTGTCCTGAGGATATCACGGGCGGTCGATTCTTCAACTAGTCCCCAATTTCCGCCCATTTGCCAGCACCCAAGTCCGATTTCAGAAATCTCAACGTCGTCGCGCCCGAATGATCTGTATTCCATATCTGAAAACTAAATCAAAGATTCACGGTACTACAAATATTAAGTGAGAAGTTTGTATTATTGACTATTTCCACTGCTAAATCTGCTGAATTAAGAAGGCTCCCAAAATTAGTTGCTCTGGTCATAGCTTTTGCTCTTACTTAGCCGACTTTGAAATCCAACCGAAGTTCAACCTATGGCTAAGAGTCTATTTGAGAAAGTTTGGGAAGCTCACACAGTAAGGACATTGTCCAGTGGCGAGACCCAATTGTTTATTGGAACGCACCTCATTCATGAGGTCACAAGTCCCCAGGCATTTGGTATGCTTCGTGATATGGGCCTGTCGGTAAAATTTCCCCAGCGTACGTTTGCCACGGTGGATCACATCGTGCCGACAAATGAATCGGTTGAGCCATTTTCTGATTCTTTGGCCGATGCCATGATCAAGGAGTTACGCAAAAACTGTGAAGAATACGGGGTAACTTTCTTTGATCTGAATACTGGAAAACAAGGTATCGTCCACATCGTGGGTCCTGAACAGGGAATCACTCAACCTGGAACAACGATAGCTTGTGGTGATTCACACACCTCTACGCATGGTGCTTTTGGAGCGATTGCATTTGGAATTGGCACCAGCCAGGTAAGGAATGTTTTGGCCACTCAGACCATGGCAATGGCTGAACTTAAAGTTCGTCGGATCAACGTGACCGGTGAATTGGGCCCTGGTGTTTACGCCAAGGACGTGATTTTGCATATTATTCGGGTGCTCGGCGTGAACGGCGGAACAGGTTTTGCTTACGAATATGGAGGAGAAGTATTCGACAACATGAGCATGGAAGAACGCATGACGGTCTGTAACATGTCCATCGAAGGTGGCGCTCGTTGCGGTTATGTGAATCCGGATGAGAAGACCTTCGAATACCTCAAGGGTCGCCCTTATTCCCCGGAAGGTGAAGCGTGGAATGCAGCTGTTGAGCTTTGGAAATCTTATGCATCGGACGCGGATTGTGAATATGACGACATTGTAAACCTGGATGCATCAGATATCGCACCCACGGTTACCTGGGGAATCAATCCTGGACAGGCTATTTCCATAACCGAAAATATCCCTTCACCGGATTCGGTGGAAGGTGATGAAAAGGCCGGGATTATTGAAGCCCTCGAGTTCATGAAATTTCAGGGAGGCTCACCTATTAAGGGCATCCAAATCGATGTGGCGTTTATTGGATCATGCACAAACGGTCGCATAAGTGACCTGGAGGAAGTGGCCCGATATGTTCAGGGCCGGCATGTAGCCGAAACGGTTCAAGCCATTGTGGTTCCCGGTTCTCAGGTGGTAGCAAAGATTGCAGAAGCCAAGGGCCTCGATCAGATTTTCCGTGATGCTGGTTTCGAATGGCGGGCTGCAGGTTGCTCCATGTGTTTGGCTATGAACCCCGATAAATTAGTGGGTGACCAGATCTGCGCGAGTTCCAGTAACCGAAACTTCAAAGGCCGTCAGGGTAGCCCAACCGGGCGCACCTTGTTGATGAGTCCGTTGATGGTGGCTGCAGCTGCTATTACGGGTCATGTCTCGGATGCTCGCGAAGTGTTCGGTGTATCAGAAACGGTAACTGTTTAAATTCTATTTTTAATACCATGGCTTTAGAAAAAATTACTCAAGTATCTGGAACCGCCGTTCGCGTTCCGGGAAACGATATCGATACCGACCGGATTATTCCAGCGCGGTTTATGAAGTGTATCACCTTTGATGGACTGGGTGAGTTCATGTTCTATGATGTGCGCAAAAACGAAGATGGCTCCGATAAACCTCATCCTTTGAACGATCCAAAATTCGCGGGTGCATCGATTTTGCTCAGTGGAAATAACTTCGGTTGTGGAAGCTCACGTGAGCATGCGCCTCAAGCGATCGCCAAAGCCGGGTTCAACGGCATAATCGCGGAAGGGTTTGCAGAAATCTTTTTTGGAAACAGTACCACCTTGGGTTTACCACTGGCCGTGGCGACCAAGGAAGATATCCAGACGATTGGTGAGGCCATAGAAGCTGATCCTTCAACGAAGGTGACGATCGATGTGGAAAATCAGCGCATTCGTTTCGGCGATCAGGAGGTGACCTGCTATATTCGTGAATCCGCCCGTGGTGGATTGATTGAAGGCAAGTGGGATCCGATTGCTGAGCTGCTGGAAGGTGAGGCCGAAATTAATGCAACTGCTGAGGCACTTCCATACGTTTAATCAGTCGAAGCGCTCTTAAGCCAAAAGCTACCATCTCACTATGATTCAAATTATCGAAGGTTCCGGTGTTTTTATTTATCCACTGGGACTCTGTTCCATTCTTGGCATCTTTGTCATTTTCGAACGCGGCATTTCCCTTCGCCTGGAAAATATCCTTCCTAAAGCTCTCGTTGACAAAGTCATCGCTGGTCAAATCGATGATCCGCATACATCGGAGTCTGTGCTCAGCCGTATTCTCGATTTTTTTAATCACCGCTCACAGCAGGTGGATAAGATCCGGGCCTTTACTAATCTTGAAGTAAATCGCATGGAACGTGGGTTGGTCATCCTTGAAATTGTGACGGGTGCAGCTCCTTTGCTGGGACTGCTTGGAACCGTTACCGGTCTTGTTCAGGTATTTGCCGGCACATCGATTGAGACAGGCATTCCAGATCAGACCGCTTTTATTACGGGAGTAGCTCTCGCATTAACCACGACCATGATAGGCCTCACCGTAGCTATTCCCAGCTTAGTGGCTTACAACATCTTTCAGCGACGGATTGATACCTACACGGTTCAGTTGGATGCAATGATTGAGCGTCTTCATTCCTTGAGTCAGCCAAACACCAAGCTTTAAAAGGTACTGCTTATGCCCGGTAAGTTGAAAAGAAAGACCCGCAAGGTCGTCATCAACATCGTTCCTTTGGTCGATGTATTGATTGTTCTTATTTTCTTTTTTCTCATGACCATGCAGTTTCGCAATGTCACGACTTTGAATCTGACCATGCCAAAAATCGAAACGGCCGGTCAAAATAAGTTTGATAAGAATATTGTTATCGAGATTAACAAAGACGGGGAGTTTCTGGTCAACGGAGCCAAACTATCCCGGGAAGAATTCGAACCCGCATTGCGTCAGCTAAAACCGGTGGCCGATGACATCACGGTACTTATTCGCGCCGATGAAGAGACGCTTCTGAAGAATCTGACCTACATTATGGATACCTGTCGAAAGTCTGGTCTCGACAAGATTCGTCTTCAGTCCCGTTAGCTGGACTTGGCTTCTTTCCTTCGCCTGGTAAGAACCGGTTCAGTGTAGCCGTTAGCTTCTTCAACCCCTGTATAGACCAAGTCGAGAGCCGCCTGGAATGCGATACTCGAATCAAAGTTTGGCGCCATATTCTGATAGTCCGAATCACCTGAGTTTTGCTGATCAACTACCGCTGCCATTCTTTCAAATGTTTCCGTGATTTGATCCCGGTTTACCAGCCCATGATGAAGCCAGTTGGCTATGTGCTGGCTTGAAATACGCAGAGTAGCTCTGTCTTCCATAAGACCTACGTCGTGGATGTCTGGAACCTTGGAACAGCCAACCCCCTGGTTAATCCAACGGACCACATAGCCAAGTATGCCTTGAGCATTGTTGTCCAGGTCGCTTTGGATTTCCTCTGCGCTGAGTTCACGATCAAGCAGGGGAGGAGTCAGCAGAGCGTTCAGGTCAGCCCGTGGCCGTGAAGCTAATTCACTTTGTCTCTTAAATACATCAACTGCATGGTAGTGAAGTGCGTGCAAGGTTGCAGCAGTCGGTGAAGGCACCCAGGCGGTATTGGCACCGGCTTCAGGGTGCGCTTGTTTGGTGTCCATCATCGTCTTTAGATCGTCTGGTGCCGTCCACATGCCTTTACCGATTTGGCCCTTTCCAGGAAGTCCGGTTTCGATACCTATGTCCACATTCCAGTCCTCATAAGCAAGAATCCATGGACTGAACTTTATTTTCATTTTGGGCAGCACGGGTCCAGCCATCATGCTGGTGTGAATCTCATCTCCCGTTCGATCCAGAAAACCTGTGTTGATAAACACAATTCGATCTTTGGCTTCTCTGACACATGCTTTCAAATTGATGCTGGTCCTTCGTTCTTCGTCCATGATACCGATCTTCAGCGTATTTTCCTTTAGGCCGAGAGCAGCTTCTACCCGACCAAACAGACTTACAGTGAATGCAACTTCTTCCGGCCCATGCTGCTTTGGTTTTACGATGTAGAAACTCCCCTCGTCGCTGTTGGACAATTTACTGAGTCCTTTTAAATCGTGAATGGCGGCCAGTGCGGAAATCATCACATCGAGCATCCCTTCAGGAATTTCAACACCATCCCTGGTCAGCACTGCATCGGTAAACATATGGATGCCCACGTTTCTGGCCAGCAGCAGACTTCGTCCCTTAAGAGTTATTAGTTTCCCTTCGGGAGATGTGAATTCCTTATCCTGGTTCAAGGCCCGGCTTACAACCCTTTCGCCTTTTTGAAAGGATGCTTCCAGGGTGCTTTTCATGATACCCGTCCAGTTTCGGTAAACGATAACTTTATCCTCGGCATCGACGGCGCTAACTGAATCTTCAAAATCCTGAATGGTCGTGATAGCGGATTCGAGGATCATGTCCTTTATACCAGCTTTGCAATCCTTGCCAATCGGGTGATTGGGGTCGATCTGAAGAATGATATGAAGTCGATGGTGAACCAAACAAACTTCCTTCAACGCATCCCCTTCTGAATTTGTCCCCACCAGTTGACCCGGTTCATTCAATGTCGTTTTGGTACCGTCTTCAAGACTGGCCGACAGCTGATTGTCATCCAGAGTGAGTTGGGTAACTGATTTCCATGAACCAGCCATCAATGGAAAATTGGCATCCAGGAAGGTCTTACATTTTTCAATGACCGCTTTACCGCGATCTCGATTATATTGGCCGCCTACCTCGAGTCCATCCGTTTGAGCTATGGCGTTGGTTCCGTAATACGCGTCGTACAAACTTCCCCACCGTGCATTAGTGGCATTGAGCGCGTAGCGTGAGTTGTTTACAGGAACCACGAGTTGTGGTCCGGCAATAGATGCGATTTCCGGATCGATCTGCGTTGTTTCCACCTGGAAATCCTCACCCTCTGGTAAGAGGTAATCGATCGACCTCAGAAACTCGACATAATCATTACTGGGAAAGGTTACGCCTTGGTGGTCTCTATGCCATTGATCGATCTGCTTTTGGAATTGATTCCGTTTTTCTAGCAAAGCCATATTCAGCGGTGTAAGGTCCTTTACGATCTCACCAAGCGATGTCCAAAAAGCTTGAGTTTCAATACCTGTGCCCGGTGCGATTTCAGTTTCCACAAGGCTATGGAGTGCGGTGTGTATGCTTAAATTTCCTATTTCAATTCTTTCGCTCATAGCGTGATGATTCAGTCTTTCATTAAAGATGTATGTAATATTCCTGCACTTAAAGTTTGGATAATCCAATAAACTATTCGTGCGAAACGATAGAAAAAAAGGTTCTGAATTATCCGGCTGGAGCTGTGTTCTGTCGATCCAGGAAATTTTGAATAACCTCAAACAGGTTATCCCCGGTCAATTGCTGGAATGTTTGTTCTTCGGGCTTTGGATTGCTGCTCTGTTTTTTGAAACTCCCCAACATATTCGTAACGAAAGACCCTCCGTATCGCTCGACCAAATATTCTACAAAGAGGGTAGACCAATAGATGTTGTTCATATCCGGCTTATTTTTGTAGCCAAGATACTTTGAATAGGATCCCGGTTCATTGTCCCAGGTAATTGAATTAAAATCGCTCCCAATTTTACGGAGGTTCCAGGTGGTCCAATCTTTTTCAAGAGTCTCACGGGCCTTTGATTTACCTACTTGCTCTTCTAGAGTCTTAAAAACCAGATACGCTGCCAGTCCCCGTTGCAAAGCAGTTGATTGAAATTGGTGCCACTCGTCGCTAAAGATTCGTCCTCGGGTCAAAATATACAAGGTATGCACATCTGCCAATTCAGAGAAGAAGAACTCCCGGATGATGTTGTAAAAGCTATCCATGGTTGTCCTGAATTCTGCCGAATATTGGATCATTTGAGTAACGGGATCACTTCTCAGGGATTCGGTTAATATGATCGGGTAGGAGATTTCAAAATCCTTTAAGTGCTTTTTGTTTATTTCGCTCCAATGTAAGAACCCTCTGGGATCGTAAAACCCGGTTTGCTTCTGCAGATGAATACCCATGGCAAAGGACAAATTATAGTCCCGCGCTCGAGCCCTTTTTTGCGAAATCATCTGCCAGTTGAAAAAGAGTCGGCTTTCCAGTTCACCTGTTTCGGGATTCAATCGAATGTTTTCAACAGGCAATCTTGCCAGACGATAGCGGAGGTCTCTTTCGGTCCAAATATCGAGTTGCACAAGCTTGATCGGCTGCTCTTTTTGCATCCATTCAAAAATAACCTCCAGTGTTTCGATTCGTTCTTGATAGCCTTCAACAAAACCTTCCGGAGGTTTATTTAGTCCTGCCAGTTCAGTCAATCGATTCATCTTTCGATGCATATCCACTTTTGCTTGTTTGAGGTAGCCCTCTATGGTTTTCAGGTTTTCTTGATAAACCTCGTCTACAATATCTGGGAAAGTATTGAAAAACTGTTCGATTAGTGGGTCACGATTGGCAAACGGTCTTTTGCGTACAGCATCTATTATTCGAGGATTCTCATAGATAATAAAATCTTCAAGCTCCATCGTTTCGTCCTTCGAGGAGTGAGTACTTGAAGAAAGCGAATTGAACGCGATTGCAAATCCCAACACCACTAAACCTGAGCTTAACTTTCTGCTATTTGTCGCTCTCATTTTTGGGTTACAAAAGTTTATGTGGCTCCATTTGTCCTATTGATAAACTAACTAACTTTAATTCAGAAGCGAATTTGGAAAGTCATTTTAAATACCGTCTAGAATGACCAGGTTTGAATCCGTGTTTTCCAGGCGAATGTGGATGATAGCCTTGTAGTCGGGGTCATCGTAAAACGCTTCAATCGCTTTGCGGTCGGGAAATTCAATCAACACAAGTCGAGTTGGATTCCAATTTCCTTCTTTAACCGTATGCAGTCCTCCACGGGCCAGATATTTTCCGCCGTGTCTGGCCGCAATCGGGGGAGCCTTCTCAATGTATTCCCTGTAGGCTTCGGCATTTTTAATTTTAGTATCAACTATGACGAAGGCAGACATGAGGTCGTTATCCCAAGTGTTTCAAAAATTTGAGATGTGATGAGGAACAAGGCGCAGTTCACAAGCTAGCGCGGGAGCGTAGGTTTCTACGTGACCAAGCGGGTTGTGGACTGGAACGCAGTTCCTCGCGCATGTCAAATTTAGCCTTCGAAGGTGCGTTTTTCTAAGTTCACTTTTTGTGAGGTTTTGAAATTCGATATTAATATCCATAACTCGTTGTTTTAAAATATGATACCATTTGCACCTTTGAAGGCGGTTAAAACGTTTGGGTTATTTCTTTTTAACAATGAACCCAAGTACCAGAATGAGTAATACCGCACCGGCTGTACTGGTTACGATCGGTCCGATCCACTCACCGCCGATCTTTATTCCCAACAGACTGAATAGCCAGCCACCAACAACGGCTCCGACGATACCGAGGATAATGTTCTTAATAATGCCAAAACCCCCTCCGCGTGTAAGTTTTCCAGCTAACCAGCCTGCTACGGCACCTATGATGAGTGTTACGATGAGTTGTTCTGTATTCATATGGAGTAATTGAAGTGGTTGTTGTTTCAAATTAAGAGGTTCCATTATTTAGGATTTGATGGATATTACAAACAGTTTTCCATCCGCGGATGTTCTTATTATCTTCGGCTATCTTTGGGATCCAGGGCATCGCGCAGACCATCTCCAAGAAAATTCAGGGAGAACAAAGTCATTGAAAACATCATAGCCGGGAATATCAGTAGCCAGGGATAGACTTCCATCTTTTCTGCTCCATCCTTAATCAGAGAACCCCAGGAGCTCATCGGTGGTTGGACACCGAGTCCTAGAAAACTCAGTGCAGATTCCAGGAGCATGACGCCAGGAACCGTGAGGGTGGAATAAATGATAACCGGTCCCAATACGTTTGGTATCAAATGTTTCTTAATGATATCTCTTCGTGAAGAACCCAGAGTCAGGGCCACTTCGACAAACTGTTGCACTTTAAGATGAAGCACTTGTCCGCGAACAATTCGCGACAGCGTGAGCCACTCGACGCAGCCAATAGCTACAAACAGGAGAAAGATGTTTCGGCCAAAATAAACGGTCAATAGAACCACGAAGATAATGAACGGAAGAGAGTAAAGGATGTCGACCAGTCGCATCATGAACGCGTCGACTTTTTTCCCGTAGTATCCAGCAACGGAACCATAAATGACCCCAATTGCGATAGAAACAATGGTAGCTGCAAATCCGACACCGATGGAAACCATGCCTCCATAAAGGCAACGAATGAGTAAGTCGCGGCCCAGATCGTCAGTTCCCATCCAATGACTGAGGCTGGGTGCGGTCGCGCCACGTGAATCGGAGGGTATGAAATCGTAGGTTAATCCGGTGACTAAAGAAATAATCGGCGACAGAAAACAGACGGTCCCAATCGCAATAAAAAATAGCATCCCTAAAAACGCCAATTTGTTAGATCTCAGCCGGTGCCAGGCATCCTTCCAAAGCGAGAAGCTCTCTGTTTTAGCTGGGTCGGTGTTCGAGGCTACCTGCAAGTCGCTCATCTAGGAAGAGAACTTCAATTTGGGGTTGAGCAAAACCATGATGATATCAACCAGCAGGTTGAGCATGATTATGAGGACAGCATAGAAAAGTACCGTTCCGAGTACCAGGGTGTAGTCTCTATTGAGTGCAGCATTGATGAAGTGTCTTCCGAGTCCCGGGATTTGGAAAATCATTTCAATGATGAAGGAGCCCGATAGTACCCCAGCCATCACAGGCCCTAGATAGGATATTACCGGCATCAGTCCCGCCCTAAGCGCGTGTTTAATCGTTACAACCGTGGTACTAAGACCCTTGGCTCGTGCAGTTCGGATGTAGTCCTGATTGAGCACCTCCAACATGCCGCCGCGGGTGAGGCGGGCAATTCCAGCTGCGTAGTAAAGGCTGAGTGTTACCACGGGCAACACCCGATAAGGAATGTCATCGGTCCAATGGAATCCTCCTATTGCTCGCCATCCGGAAACAGGAAACCAATTGAGCCACAGGCCAAAGATGAGGGCAAAAATGGGGCCCAACACAAACGAAGGCAGGCATATGCCAAACATCGCCAAAGACATGGGTCCGTAATCCATCGCGCTGTTTTTGTTCAGTGCCGCGACCGTTCCGGCTGGAATGCCTATGAGGAGGGCAAGTGCAATGGCAAAGGATCCCAGGACGAAGGATACGGGAAACGATTCAGCGATCAGTTCATTTACCGTTCTTCCTTCATACCGGGTGGACGGTCCGAGGTCAGTGCCCAGTCCTTCCTTTAAATCAAATTTCATCAGTGCCCCGATATTCAGCTTCTTGGGACAAATCTTCTTCATGTAGTTGTAGTACTGGATGTAGAGCGGGTCATTGAGCCCGTAATGTTCATTCAGTTGCTCGAGGATATGCTCCGGTATTTTTCTCTCCGAACTAAAGGGACCTCCAGGAGCACTACGGACCATGGCAAAGGTCAGCGTAATGATTACGACCAGCACCGGTATCAGCTGCAACAGTCGTATAAGGATAAATTTAAACATAGTTGGGAAAATGCCTCAGGTCCTCTTTTTTGAACCCAGAGTGATCAAAAGTCTTACTCACTCTCCCGATTGCTCAAGCCAAATGTATTTCATATTCCGGTTATCCAAAAGTTTTGGATTCCAGTTTCTTACGGACGGATGGAGGAGATAAGGACGGGTATAGATATAGATGGGGAGGATCGGCAATTCATCCATAAGAATGTCTTCAGCCTCATTGAGCATGGCAAATCGGTAATCCGTGGTGTGTGCCAATGGAGCTTTCGAGATCAGCTCGTCGTAGCGTTGGTTGGACCATCCTGTATCGTTATTTCCGTTACCGGTAGTAAACATTTCGAGAAATGTGTAGGGGTCTACATAATCGCCAATCCATCCTGCACGACAGATGTCGTAATCCAGGTTCGATTGAGCGTCGAGATACACTTTCCACTCCTGATTGTGGATTTGAACATTAATTCCCAAGGTTTGTTTCCACATTTGCTGAATACTTTCCGCGATGGTTCTATGCTGATCCAGCGTGTTGTACAAGATATCGAATTCCGGAAAACCTTCACCGTTTGGATAACCCGCCTCAGCTAAAAGTCGATTTGCCTCGTTGGGATTATAACTGAAATAATTTTTGCTTTTATAACCGTTGATACCGGGTGGTACAAAATAGTACGCCGGTAGTTCTGCTCCGCGCGTAACATTTTTAATGAGTGATTCACGGTCAATCGCCAGGGCCAGAGCCCGGCGCACGCGTTTGTCTTCGAGTGGACCTTTCCGGGTTACATTTACACGATAGAAATAGGTTCCCAAATAGGGATCGAGTCGAATTTTGTCCGGAGCCTCCGCTTTGTAGACATCGATTTTGTGGAGCGGGACATAATAGGTGACATGGATACCATCCGCTTGGAACATGCGTTCCTCGGTATCTGTTTTTTCTATGGGAAGAAAACGAATGCCGTTCAATTTGACCTTGTCTGCATCCCAATAGTAAGGATTTTTTTCGACTTCGAGTATTTGATTGGTAACCCAGCTCTTTAGTCGAAATGGTCCGTTGCCCACGTGGTTTCCCACTTTAATCCAGCTTCCACTCCTGTCGGTCATACCACCATGTTCTTCAATTGCTCTGGGATTAACCGGAAACCAGGAATAGTGTTTCAACATGTTGGTGAAGTAGGGCATCGGAGCAATCAGGGAAATCTCCAGAGTCTTCGCATCCAGAGCCTTGATTCCCACTTCTTCCCACGCCATGGGAGTTTCACCAGGGTTCGGATTGCTGTGTGATTCAAAATAACGTTCTGCGTTTTTAACGACGAATAACATGGTAACATATTGAGCTGCCAATTCCGGGTTCAGTATGCGGCGATAACTGTAATCAAAATCCTGTGCCGTTACGGGATCGCCGTTTGACCATTGGGCATCCCGCAAATGGAAGGTGTAAACATCTCCAGCTTCGTTGGTTTCGATTCGTTCGGCCATACCAGGTTCAATGGCCATATCGTCCGATGGATGATAGGCGACTAGTCCTTCCATCAGCGACGAGATAATGTGATTCTCTGGCACGCCGGTGGCGATTTGCGGATCGAGAGTGGCGGGGTCCGAGAGATTTCCAAACAGCAAAACCCCTGCTTCATTGGCCCGCTGGACATCGGTTTGCTTGGAGCCGCAGCCCACAAAAAGGTTAAAACAAATTAAAATAAATGCAGAAGCTGTGAATACTCGGTGACAGGTCATGGTTTTATCTAGACGAAGCCTTCATGGCTTATCCAGTCAAAACCAAAAGGCTGCATTCACTCTCCGCAATTTAGCAATAATTTCTCCGTTGCATTTTGATCTTTAACACCAAACCTCAGTCCCTTCCTCCCACATGATCCAAGTAGAAGGTATTTCCAAGATTTTCAAGAAGTCCGACACTAAGAAACAAAAAATTTATCGGACAGCTCCCAAGACGACGTTTCATGCGCTCGATCGAGTAAGTTTTACCTGCCAACCAGGACGGGTCTACACTTTGCTTGGCCCCAATGGTGCAGGTAAAACAACGGTCCTACGGATAATAGCGAGCATGCTCAAGCCGTCTGAAGGTACGGTTATCGTTGCGGGAATCGATATCACCAAGGATCCTCGTAAAGCTCGGTCAAAACTAGGGTTTCTTACCGGTTCCACCGGACTCTATGATCGTTTGACGCCACGGGAAACATTGAAGTATTTTGGCGAACTCCATCAGGTGGAGTCCTCCACGATTCGCAGTCGTGTGGATGAATTAATCGAACGTCTCAATATCGGCGAATTTGCCGATCGTCGCGTTGGCAAGTTGTCCATGGGACAGAAACAGCGTGTTTCGATTGCCCGCACGCTCATGCACGATCCGGAGGTAATTATTTTTGACGAGCCAACCAATGGCTTGGATGTGCTAACCTCCCGCACCATCATCGAGTGGATCCGGGAATGTCGGACCGCGGGAAAAACCGTTATTTTCTCAACTCATATTATGGGAGAAGTGAGTCTGCTCAGCGACGACTTGGGAGTCATCCACAATGGTAAGCTGTGCTACAACGATTCCTTTGAAAATTTCAAATCCCGGTTCGGGCAGCACACCTTGGAAGACGCCTTCATATCAATCCTGGAGGACGCACCATGAAAATAATCTGGGCAGTTTTCAAAAAGGAAGGATTGGATACGATTCGCGATCGGAGATCCATCATCGCCATGATTGTTATTCCCATGGTAATTTTCCCGGTCCTGTTCGGAGGTATTGGTTTTTTTGCGATCAAAGAAACTAAAAAGGCTCAAGAGAAACAGGTGCATATTGGCCTGGTGCAGCCCGTTCCTGATAATTCTCTGGTCACCGCTTTGAAGGAGAAAGAAGGCTTCACGGTCACTGAGCTGGAGGAGGGGATAGACCCCTTTGACTTGATCGAAACTACCAAGACCGACGCGATTATCGTCTTTGATTCCGCGTTCGACGAAAATATTTCGAGCAAGAGCGCTGGCAAAATGACGCTTCACTACCGATCTACCGGAAATGGTGGGATTATGCGCGGGCGAATCAATAGTCTCGTAAATGATTATCGTGACGAAGTCAGGGAGGCGAGGGTGCAGGAGCTTGGTTACACCTTGGACTTTATTAATCCTGTCAATATCGAGTTCAAGGACACGGCTACGGAGCAGGAGCAGGTCGGTGAGGCCATCGGCGGGTTAATTCCATACATATTTATTATGCTCTGTTTTACAGGTGCTATGTACCCGGCCATCGATTTGGGAGCCGGCGAAAAAGAACGAGGTACGTTGGAAACCCTGCTTACCGCATCCGCACCTTTAGTACAAATAATTATGGGTAAGCTAATGCTCATCGTGTGCTCGGGATTATTTGCTGCAAGTTTATCGGTTACGAGTATGGCCATTGCCTTGGTGTCCATGGGTCCGATGTTGGGGAAAATTTCCTCCTCAATTGGACCGATGCTCAATCCACTGAATATTCTGCTCTTTTTCTCTTTGCTCCTGCCTCTCACCGTTTTCTTTGCATCCTTCCTTTTGACCCTTTCTTTCTTTGCCAAGAGCTTCAAAGAAGCTCAGAGCATTGTTTCTCCCATGGTGGCGGTGATCGTATTTCCATTGCTGTTTGGTATGATGCCCTGGATGAAGCTGACCTATGTTACGGCGATGGTTCCCATCCTGAATATCTCATTGGCTTCCAAGGCAATTTTCTCAGGCAACATACCTTGGGGACCTGTGCTGGTGGTGTATATTTCTCTTATTGCCTTTGCTTCGATTGGATTTGTGGCTTGCACCAAGCTGGCTGGGCGGGAAAGCATTCTCTTTCGTTCCTAACCTGCTTTTTAAGACTGCTTAATAACTCGTTTATGAGAGATCCAGACGATACCGCCGATCTTCCTTCGCCTTACTATCCGCACCCGGCATTCGGCCTTCTACACCTGCCGCGTTTTATCGCGAAGATTCGTCTGCACCTTAAAGACGAGCTTCCTCCAGGTTATCAACGAAACTTTAAACGCGGGTTCGACGGTTTTCTTTGTTTGCACCTGGGGGTGGATCCGAATGAGGTGGTTAAAATTGTCAAAACATCAGCCTCTGACAAAGAGATTACCACTCGGCTCAAAGCGATTCTTCCTCAGGATACTCAGCCTCATATTTGGAACCGGAAAGTGGTTCAAATGGGTATGAGTAAGGAAGGACAAATTGCGCTTCAGAAATCTCGCGATCTTATGGGCGTCTCCGAAAGAATGGATATCAAATCCTTTGCCGATATGATCGAGTATGATGAAGGACGTATCGATTAGGAACGCCTGACCTTCCTGGTTTTTTACCCCATTTATTACCCCAACGTTTTTCAAATTATGAGCAAGAAACAGCGCAGCGATTTTTTTCGTGATATCGGTGGGTGTCCAGCCGCCATGTGGCATGGTTGGATGCGCCAAGCCATAAAAACGGATTTCCGTGGTGGTCAGGAAAGTGAATACACTCCCGATTACACTGGTCCCACTGTTCTGATTACTTATGGTGGTGGCGAAACGAATCTGTGCAACCTGCATCATCGCCAGTTGGCTGAGGAGATGGCCTCACATCTCTGGAAAAGTCGCAAGGTGCTAGCTGCTATTGAACCGGTTGCTGCAGTGACCGATGCGATTTGCATGGGACATGAATACAAGGAAGAGCCCCGGCTCGGTGCAATGGGCTACTCGTTATTTTCAAGAGAGATATTTGCATCGTCGATTGTTCAGCAGACTGAAATAAACTGTGCCGATGCAGTGATCATTGTTACCGGATGCGATAAAACCGTAGCCGGAGGCCTATTGGCCGCTTCATGGTTGAAAGAGCTCCCGGTTGTTTTAATTCACGGGGGAACCATACGTGCCGGTTGTACCTTGAGTGGCCGATCGGCTCACATTGAAACGGCCAATGAAGCGGCCGGAATGATGGCGGCTGGCAAGATCGATCAGGCTGAGCACGACGACATTTTATTTCGCTCCTTACCTTCCCCCGGAGGTTGCGGTATCATGGCCACATCCAACACCATGGCCTGCCTGGGAAGTACACTCGGTATTTCTATTTTCTCAAGTGCTAGTACCCCGGCGATGGATACCGATCATAAGACTATTTGTCCCCAGAAATTGGTTGAAGCGCGTGAAGCCGCCGATTGTTTGATGACAATGATCGATGAGGGCAGGGTAGTGGGCGATGCGGTCGATGCCAGGTCGTTTAAAAACGCTGCTATAATGCTTCATGCCATTGGAGGGAGCACCAACGCCGTGATTCATTTACCCGCTATCGCAGAAGGCTTTGGAGTGCCGTTCAATTTGGAAGATATTCGATCCACCTCTGATACGCCGGTGCTATTGAATCTCATGCCGTCCGGGAAATATGTTATGGTGGACCTCTTCGAAAAAGAAGGAGGATTCGCACCCCTTGCCCGTTACATGACGGAGGTAGGCCTAATAGATGAAACTGCCGGAACTATTTATGGATATTCGTTAAATGAGCTTCTGGCCGATACGCCGTTACCGGAGTTCAAAGATCCCGACAACGAAGTTATTCGCTCCGTGGAAACACCCCTGAAACCAAAGTCTTCTCTTTGTATTGTAGCCGGCGATAAATCGACTGATACCACATCAAGCATCGCTACCCTGGGTTGTGTCTTTAAACTCAATGCCAAGACGCGGAGCATGCAAGGTCCTGCCCGTGTCTTCGATCATGAAGGTGAAGCGGTCTCAGCGGTGCTGGATAAGAAAATTGTAACTGGTGATGTAATCGTTTTACGTTATCAGGGAGTTTCAGTGGGCTGTCCGGAATTGCTACGCCTCACCGCTTCATTATCCGGAATGGGAAATGACTCGACTATCGCGGTAGTAACCGATGGACGCCTATCAGGAGTTTCGCGCGGTACCCTGGTTGTTCATGTGGAACCAGAAGCCTGGATCGGCGGCCCCATTGCGCTCATTGAAAACGGGGATATGGTAAGTTTGGATGGAGATAAAGAAACCCTATTGGTTCATGTCAGCCCCGATGAAATGCAACGCCGCTCGGAGCAATGGAAACGCCCCAAACTAGAGCTGCCTCGTGGGCCAATGCGCATAGCAGCCCAAATCGTTCGGCCACTCGCCGAAGGCGCACTTTGGTGGCCAAGAGAAGATTAAACTTGTTATTTCCTGTGTTTGCCACGGGATCGATGACTGAAGGGAAAGTTTGAAAACCGCAGGGTCTTCAAAACGGTTTAGGCTGAATTTACGTTCTCCCCTTACGACATGGACGATTATTACTTTTTGATTTTCGAGCCTGTAGTAGATCAGAACGGGTCTCACCGTCAGCTTTCTATACGGAGTTCCTTTCAGCTCTCTCGGATGAGTTCCCGTTTCCGGAAAACTGACAAGTTGGTCGACTCTCTCAAATACTTTTCTTACCAGGCCTGTCGCTGCGGTTGGATCATCCAGTGCAATGTAATCTGCAATAGCATCCAAGTCCTGAAGTGCTGGCTCAGCCCAAACTACTTGAGCCATCGACTCATCCTTATTTTTGCTTCACTGTGAGGAACTACTCTTCCATCTTGAATCGCAGCCTCCCCCCGAGCCAATCCTTCAAGTAATTGGGTACGCTTCGAGATAGCCTCAAAGGAATCCACATCGACCAGGTAAGCTGCCGGCTTGCCGTGTTCCGTGATCAGGATCGGTTCGTTGTCCTTCTTCAATTCCTTGATGATTTGGGTAGCACGGCGTTTGAGGCTAGTGACAAGTTCGACTTTCATAAGTGATACTTTAGTGATACTTATTTCGAGGTCAATTTTATTTTTCTTACGGCGAGGCTCTTCGCGACTAGGAATGTGGCTTGTCCGCATTTCTTAAGTCGGCTTCGAATACTTCCTTTTCTTTATTAGATCAGGATATCAAAGGATTATAAGTTTTTGGGTGATTAGATCCTTACTCCAAATTGAAGATGACTTTGGGTTCTCCTGATTGAGCGTTAACGGATGTCGGGTCCTCTGGCTCAACTATGAATAATCGATTTGTGGAAATCTCACCGGTTGTTTCAAGGAAGGCACGTACGCTTTCAGCACGGGCATCAGCCAGCTTGTTAAGGTCTTCTTCACTCACTTCGATTGTATCAAGTATTCTCGCCTCCATTTGAGCTACTGTGAGCATCGGTTTTTCTACCTCCGCCGCTTCCACAATGGTAGTAGCTTCAGCCTGGGAGGCGATTGACTCGGGTTCACTTGTCGCCACTTCTTTTGGAGAGCTCGTTGGTTGGGTCGAAAATATTTTACGAAAGAATCCAGCAATTCCTCCAGTTTCTTCTTCTTCTTTTGGTTTGGTTTCTGTGGTTGCTACGGGTATTGGTTTTACAGGTTTGCTAATCGTTTTTTTTGTCGGTGCCTCAGAAGTCAAATCAACCGCTTCTTCTGGAAACAAGAGATTGAATGAAAGGCCAATCAGCCGGTCGTGATCTCCTTGAGTTAAGGCAACTTCCTCGAGCGTAACCGATGAATTCCCGGCTTCTTTTAATTCACGCCACCGCAAGCTCTTCAATTTCCCAGTGAGTTGTTCCGACATTAAACGGTTCACTTCTGCCGATCCACCTGCGCCTCCTGCAATTTCTAGACTTAGATTGGGCCGTTCTTTCAATGCGTCTGCCAACATCCCGAGCTTTTTAATGCTATCGTCATCAAACTCGGTGGCAGCCGGATTAAAGCTTACCATGCTCAAATCGACATCCTTGCCTCCGGGAATGAGGCCACCCAGCATAGAAAAGGGGGAGGTTATAAGTTTTGTTATGATGTTAACAATGGCTCGGCTAATTACTCGACCGAATCCAAACTCCGGGTCATTGAGGTTACCGGACACGGGAACATCGATTTCGATGACACCGTTGCGATCCTTCATCAATGAAATTGCCAGAGGGATAGGAAGTTTGAGGGCGTCTTCGCTTTCAACTTTATCGCCGAGGGTGAGTTGATCAATGATCATCACATTTTCACCGGTAAGTTCGGACTGCGAAATTTTGTATTTCAGATCGAATGAAAGTTTTCCTTTGTTCAGCGCGTAGCCCGCATATTTACCAGAATAAGGGCTGACCGCTGTCAGGTTAAAATCCTTGAAGGACATTTCCACATCGCTGTAACGATCTTCAATCAATGGATTAATTTTACCGGTCACAGCCAATTGGGTACCGCCCGTTAGCGTGCCAATAAGATCGAGATCCGCCCGGGCAAGTTCTTCCGATGATAGTCCGGATATTGTTCCGGATAAGGTTTCCAAGCTTAAGCTCACAGTTGGTGAAATGGATCTGTCGGTCAAAATCGCGCCCATGTTTTCCAGGGTAATCGAGCCGATTGAAATGGGGAAGGGGATGATCTCTTCAGCGGGATCAGGTTCTTTGGCTTCTTCGGGATTAACCGCATTTTCAGCCACTTCGCTCCCGATACCCAAAGCCTGCATCAGATTGATGCTCCCATCCTCATTAATTTGTATCGTCGCGCGAAGATCCCTCAAAGTGATCCCTTCAATTTTGACCGACATGGGGTCTAGCTCTGCCTCGATGCCTTCAATAATTAGCCCGGTCAATGATGCCAAATCCTGCCCGAACTCTTTTTCAATGACCTTCAAGTCAGCGAGTTCCACTTTACCTTGGAAACCCCCTTTAGGCTTGTCGTCTACCAGGTTGATTTCGGAATTTCCCAGAACGCTCAAATAGCCACTTGCGAGTTGAATCTCAGCAAACTCTGCGATGTAGGGATTTCCGACTTCAAGGGCTAGTTCGGTCAGTGCTATTTCAAAGTTTCCACCCATTGGTTGCAGTCCGATCGAACCTTTGACTCCAATAATTCCACCTGAACGGACTGTTGCTCCCAGGTTTAACCCTAGTTGAGATCCCGCTTCACTGCTGATATCCGTTGCGAGAATTTTCGCATCGTCCAAGGCGAAGCTGGCAGTGCCTGGTACCGCTTCGTCGGTTATGTTAATTGAAAACCCTTCCAGACTTAATTTTTTAATTTGATAATTCGGCGCAGGTAACGCTTCTGCTGTGGATGGTGTTTCGGAATCCGTTGGTGAGGTGGAGGCAGGGCTTTCTTTTAACAGTGCCAGTAAATCAATTTCGCCATCTTCCAGACGCTTGGCAAAAAGTGTTCCACCTATGAACTCAACCGATTCGACGCTCAATGCCTGAGTCATGTAGTCCATGTTGACACCTGAGATTAATCCACTTTGCAGTGACATGACTGGGCTTTGGTCACTTCCTTTTGCGACCTCTACGTTTTCAATAGTCACGCCTGCGTTTATAAGCTGCATGATACTGTTTTGGCCGGAGCGATATTCATAACTTCCAGTCACGCCGATCGTGCCATCAATAATGTCAGTCTGGAGCACGATATCGTAAAAAGGTTCGTATTTGGGCATCGAAAATCCCTTAACCTCAAAGGAGCCTTTTGATCGGACAGGTTCAAGGGCCACGAAGCCTTTCCAGGAAAATGACTCGCCCGATTCGGAGGTCGCAGAGAATGCATAGGGGGCGTCTGACTCTCCCGAAGTGTGAAATCCAGTGATGTCGAAATTGATTGGCGAAATGATTGAACTAAACGGAACCGACAATGAAAGATCCGTGACTGAAATGGAGCCCTCGTTTACCTTGAGGAGGTTAACCTTAACCGCTTTGGATTTCGCTTCAGGATCTGCCTCAGCTGTATCCAAAGCAGTTATCTGATTGATAATATCGGCAATATTAAGCGAACCATTCGCCTCAACCTGTAAGCGAAAGTATGGTTTTGTGAGATCCAACTCCTTGAAATGAATTTCTCCACGAAACAGGAACGACAGAAGCTGTAGGTTTCCATAAGCTCGGTCGAATGAAAGCAATGTTTCGCTATCTGTGTCCGTAATAGTAAAATGGCTTAATGTCCCCGAGAAAGTGAATGGGTTGAGCTGCAGCTTCTCCAGGGACGTTTCACGATTTGTCAGCTCGGTCACTGCCTCCTCGATTTTTGGTCTAGCCAACCACGGAACAATTATGAAACCAGCCAGCGCATACAGACCCACCAGAAAGGTTATGATGGTTAAACTCGTGCGAATCCGGTTCGCGAAAAATAGTTTTTTTATGGATGCCATGATAAATAATCTCTCTACTCAGAGTAGGTTTTAAATCGAAAAGTGCCCCTGTTTTCTTAGTTTTTTGCTAATTTTCTGAACAACCTGTTTCGTACGCAGAAGCTGTTGTCCGCTCGCAAGCCGACTACACACTCGAAATTCTCGAAATGCTCTCGTCCCTTTCAAGTATGAGCTTAAATTCGTGAAACGAATCGAAGTCTCAGGCTTCCTGTTCGGCGTCTTTAGGCTCTTTGAAAATTAAACCGAAGAACACCATTACAGCCAGGGCCATGATAGCTGGGATACCCCAGATCATTTTCCAATTCATGGTGGCAAGTTGAGTTTGGCGGTATTCAGCCTTTCTCGTTTCCAAGACTTCAAGCTGAGAAATTAATGCATCTGAGCTAGAACTGGCAATTTGCTCCTTCAATTCACTAGTTTGACTCTCTATTAATTGAACCTGAGAAGCAGCCTCCAAACTTGCGGCGGGCGTGTATTTTGTTTCAATTGCTCCTGCTACCTTTGCGCCGATAAATAATCCCAATCCAAGGGTGAAGAAAACCAGGAGTCCTTGAGCTTGTGCCCGTATTCGAGGGTTAGCGACGCGGTTAGTGTAGATTTGACCAGTGACAAAAAAGAAATCATAACACACTCCATGCAGAATAACTCCGGCGAGTATCATCCATCTGATTTGATCTGGAGCACCGAAAGCAAATAATGCATACCGCAACACCCAAGCCGACATTCCGATAAGAAGCATCCATTTTAATCCAAAGCGTTTAAATGCAAATGGCATTAGTAGCATAAATAGTATTTCGGAGACTTGGCCTAATGCCATTGTGGCACCAATGACATCCCCCATTCTCAGTAATTCCTTTAATGTTTGAATGAATCCAAAACCTCCAAAATCAGACATTTCAATAACTCGACTTGCTATTTGGTAATAGAAGGCAAGAGGAATGCATATTAGCATAGAGCAAACTATGAAGATTAAGTAAGATCGGTCTTTGAGCAAAACTAGTGCATCCCATCCAATGACTTCCTTAATCGATATTTCCTTGTTTGTTGAAGGAGGAGTATTTGGAAGAATAAAACTTATAACTCCAAGAACAAGGGCAGCTGTGGCGGTCAAGTGAAACATACTGACCGTAGTTCCCCATCCCATTATGGATAAAACAAATGCAGCAGCAATCCAACCTATGGTTCCAAATACGCGGATTATTGGAAATTCCTTTTCAGGGTTTGCCATAGTTTTCATCGCGATCGTATTGCTCAACGCGATCGTTGGATAATAAGTCAGCATGTGACCGGCAATGAGTATGTTAATCGTTCCCGGTGTACTGCCCGAGGCCATTTGGGTTGCTGCGTAATACATGATTCCTCCTCCCAGCAAATGGAGAACGCCCATGACTTTCTGTGCTGAAAAGAATCGGTCGGCGATCATCCCGACAAAAAACGGAGAAATCATCCCAGCGATTGGGCCGACCGAATAAGTCCAACCAAAGTCGTTCCCTGTAAACCCTATCTTGCCCAAGTAATTTGGGGCAGTGACATACCATGCTCCCCAGATAAAAAACTGGAGAAACATCATCGTTGCGAGTTTGGTTCGAATAACTAGAGAGTCAGATTGTTGGGTCATATGGTTTGGGTTGGAGTAGATTGACAATGAGAGCAGAAATTTCAGCTCAGTAAAAGGCCTTATCTGAAAGTCTCGTGGATCGACAAGTTTTCATTTAATCAAAGGCGGCTGCATGACCGTCCTTTCGCTTGTCACTGCTGGCGCAGTAGCCTTGGTCTAACTTGAAAATCCCTTGATATCCGCCGAATAAGCCAGTAATGTGGTTTGCGACAACCCTATGTCCGCGGTGGCGCATTTCATCAATGGTTTTGCTGTCGAAACCCGGTTCGAAGATCAATTCAAAGTCAGGGGTGACAAACCAACGGGGTGCGTTTGAAGAGCTTTGGGGATTCCAATGATTGTCGAGGATCCGGGTGAGAACTTGCACGTGGCCCTGCGGTTGCATGTGACCGCCCATTACACCAAACGAAAATAAGGGATTTCCGGATTTCGTAACCATGGCAGGAATAATGGTATGGAAGGGACGTTTTCCTGGAGCAACTTCGTTCGGGTGTCCCGAAGCCAGCGAAAATCCATGTCCTCGGTTCTGCATTGAGATGCCGGTTTTGGGAATGACGATTCCTGAACCGAATCCCATGAAGTTGGATTGAATTAACGAAACCATCGTACCCGAATCATCGGCCGCAGAAAGATAGACAGTGCCATGATCGTGGAACGTGGTGGCTTCCGGTATGACCGCATGGTTCATATCCATGTTTCTGGCGCGCTCTTCCAGGTAGCTTTTTTCCAACACCCCGTAGGTTGCGTTATTCCAATGATCCGGGTCGCAGATGTGTTGAGATGCTTCGGCAAAACCCACCTTGATCGCCTCAATCTTTACATGGATGGAGTCGGCGGAATCGGGATCCCATTTGTCGAGAGGAAATTGATCGAGTATTCCCAAAGCGATCAACGCAACCAGGCCTTGTCCATTGGGAGGGATTTCGTGTACATCGCAGGATCGATACCTTGTGGAAATGGGGTCCACCCAAACTGCTTGATGAGTTGCAAGGTCCTCAGTGCTCAACCAACCCCCGGTTGATTGAGCGTGCGCCACTATTTTGTTGGCGATTTCGCCCTGGTAAAAAGATGCTCCCTTTGTAGCTGCAATTTCTTCCAGCGTATCGGCTTGTGCCGGATTTTTAAATACAGCGTCTTGAATGGGTTCAAATCCCTCGGGCAACCATGTTTTCACAAAATCAGGATAATCAGTAAAGGTTTCCCTGGCTGCTTTGAACCCGTTGGCTACTTGAGCTCCTAATGAGAATCCGTTTCGTGCATGATATATGGCGGCCTGAAACAGTTTTTTAAAGGGAAGCTTTCCAAAGCGATCATGTAAGGCAACCCATTGACTGACAGCTCCGGGAGTTGTAACCGAGTCCCAGCCTCGTTCGGGCATCGAATCGAATTGATTAAAATAGTCTCTTTTCCAGGAAAGTGGAGATTTTCCACAGGCATTCAATCCGAAGAGTTTTCCGCCTTGAGCCACAATCGCAAATCCGTCTCCACCGATACCATTCGAGCACGGTTCGGTAACCGTCAGGGTTATCGCTGCGGCCAGAGCTGCATCAACTGCGTTACCTCCTTTGCGAAATACATCGATTGCGGCATCAGTGGCATGGGGTTCCGAGGTCGCAATTACGTTGTTTCCATAAACCAGATCAGGGTGGGGTGTTGTCGGGTTTTGCCAGGAAGGTGATTGGAGCATGCGGGGAACTTTAGCAGTTTCCTGAGCGGATACAATCCTAGGTATTTTTGTATGCTTCGAATTGATTCTTATCGGCCGCTTTCATGTAAGCCTCGTGACCCGAGATAGCCCCTTTTTTCAGTTGAGCCATCAAGGATGCATCCATGGTGGTCATGCCCTCAGCCATACTGCTCTCGATAATTCCACGGATGTTGCTGATCTTTCCACTTCGGATGCAATTAGGCAATGCATCGTGTTTCAGAAGTATTTCATTAACCGCGACTCGTCCTCCTCCAATCTTTTTGCAGAGTAATTGGGAGACCACTCCCCGCAAGCAACTGGCCAGCATGGTGCGGATTTGATTTTGTTCTTCCGCCGGGAAAGCATCAATAATTCGATCGACTGTTTTCGGAGCATTGTTGGTATGGAGAGTTCCAAAAACAAGCATGCCCATCGATGCACAACTCAGCGCCAGTTGAATGGTTTCGAGTTCCCTCATTTCCCCTAATAAAATGATATCCGGATCGCCCCGCATGGAGCTCTTGAGTGCGTTGGCAAACGAGTGGCTGTGTTCTCCCACTTCCCGGTGAACTATCACACAGTTTTTCTTGGGATGAACAAATTCTATAGGATCTTCGATGGTGATAATGTGCTTCTGGAAATTATCATTTATATAGTCCAGCATCGCTGCCATCGTCGTCGATTTACCACTACCGGTTGGTCCAGTAACCAAGACCAGACCTTCCTGGTAGGCGCAGACCTCCTTTAACACGACTGGAAGGTTGAGTTTATCAAAAGATAGAATCTCAGCAGGGATCTGCCGGAAAACGGCACCTGGTCCCCATTGATTGTATAAAAAACTTCCACGAAAACGAGCAAGGCCTGGAATTTCGTGAGCCAAATCGAGATCACGATTTTCCTGAAAATGATTCCAGCGAGTTTCGTTACAAATTTCCTGAAGCATTTCTTCCAAAGATTCTTGATCGAGTTCTGGCTCATCCTCCATATCCATGATAGAACCGGATGCCCTGATTCTTGGTGGCAATCCTACGGCCAGGTGCAAGTCAGACCCATCCATGTCTAACATCTTCGTCAAATATCTATCGAGAATAGGCATGATTATACTTCGACCTCCACTTGTCCGCCGGAGAGAATATGTTGTTTCATAGGCCTGCTAACAAGGTTGGCCAAAGCGACTTCATCGGAAATGCGTTTGGCTTCCCAGAGAGCAAAAATTGATTTGTCCATAAGGATCATCCCTTGTTTGCGGCCCGTTTCTATAACGTTGGAAAGTCCGTCTGCTTTGTTGGTTCGAATGAGGTTTCCAACCGCCGCGCAATTAAGCAAAAGCTCATAAGCCATTTCGACACCTCCATCGGCAGCGGGTAGGAGTCTTTGGCAAATGATACCTTTCAAACTTTCCGCTACCATCGATCTGATTTGTGTTTGTTGGGCTGCTGGAAATACATCGAGCAAACGATTTAGCGTGTTGGCAGCATCACTGGTATGCATGGTGCCGATTACAAGGTGACCTGTTTCTGAAGCGCTGATCGCCATTTCAACCGTTTCAAGATCGCGCATTTCTCCGATAACAATGATATCCGGATCTTGCCGAAGCGCACCCTTCAATGCACTGTGAAAGGTATTGGTATGGCTGCCTACCTCACGTTGGGTGATTTGGCATTGATCAGAGTGCTGCACTATTTCGATAGGCGATTCGACGGTGATTAGATGGTCTTGACGCGTTCTGTTAATTTCATCGATCAAAGCTGCAAGCGTTGCCGTTTTACCGGAACCCATAGGGCCAGTGACCATAATCAAACCATTGTGGTAGGTAAGCAGTTTCCGGATATTGTCTGCTTCATGAAATCCCAATTCTTCCAAGCTTCGAATTTGGTTGGGAACGAGACGGTAGGTACCTGACAAACCATCTTTATGAAGCATCAAGTTAACCCGGTAACGCAGGTGGGTATTGAACGATAAAGCGTAATCCAGGTCGTGATTCTTATTGAAAAAGTCCAGTTGAAATTCTGATAGGAGTGCCAGGTTAAGTTTTTTGGCTTCTTCGGCACTCAATACGTGGTCACCGAGATAAACGACTTCCCGATTGTGTCGGATAAAGGGACAAGCGTCAGCGCATAAGTGAAGGTCACTTGCTCCTTCGCATTGGCTTTTTAGCAGAAGCTGGACCATGCATTGACGGGCTTCTTGTTCAGAAAATGACGCAATCTTTTCGAAACCTGGCCACTCATCTTCAACTTCCAAGGATACTTCGGGGCGTTCTTTCGTAAGATTGGGTGCGTGTTCTGACCGAACCGGGGTGGACGCAGCAACTACCGATGCTTGTGGCGCTGGTTGTGCTTGGATTGTTGGGAGGGCGTCGGGTTCATCCTGGACCCGGCCTGAATTGGATCTGAGTGACGGGATATGTGCAGGTTGCGCCTCCGGATTCGGAAAAGAAATTGGCGCCAGTTTGGCTTCGCGGATTTCAGTGTGAGAATTAGTTCCAGTCCTGCCAAACGGGTTGTCTGTTGTTAGGGTGCGTCGTCCGTCTGAAGGTTTCCATGGCTTGGGAGAACCCTGGCTCGGTATACTCGTTGTAAGCGGGGAGTCTTGTATGGTTGATGAACTGGTTGAAGAAAGGCGTAATGGACTTGGTGCATCCGCATCCGGACTTCTCCTGCCGAAAGTGCGTTTTGAAGTTGACTGAAGAATTTCGAATGGATCGTTCGGAACTTGGGCTCCTGCTTCTCCTTTAGCATGGGCCTCTTCGATAAGATTTTGTAGTGTGTCAACGTCGGTGCAATAACCTCGATCAATCAGTTTTTCTCCAAACGCCAACAGCTCAGCTTCAGGCCCAAGCGCATGTTTAAGTACGAGGCATTTTGCTGAGTCAAGGATGCCAGCTTCATTGGCCAAGTACGCGAGCCATTGAACTTCAAGTTTCAAGGTATTTTAAGGATGTTTGAGTTATGGAGTGATATTGTCCTCAAACCGTGGAAGTGCCGTCCTATTCCTTAAATACTTTACCGGTGGTGCTTTGAGTGATTAACCCGCTTTTAACAAAGGAAGCGAATTACGTGTGATTGACACTACATGATCGCTGCCAAAACCTCTTCTGCGTGGACCTCGGGGTTCACTTTAGACCAAATATGCGTGATCGTTCCATCGGGACCGATGAGGAAGGTGACGCGGTGAATGCCCATGTATTCACGACCCATAAATTGTTTCAATCCCCACACACCGTAGTCTTCGACTATTTTTTTATCTTCGTCTGCAATCAAGATGAAGGGCAGGGAGAACTTTTCGATAAACTTGTCGTGCTTCTTTACCGAGTCTACACTCACTCCAAGAACGACTGCTCCTTTGTCCTCATACTTCTTCCATGCATCGCGAAATCCGCAGGCCTCTACCGTACAACCTGGGGTATCATCTTTGGGGTAGAAATAAAGAACCACATGTTTTCCAGCATAATCCTGGAGGGAAACAGTATTTCCGCCGTTGGTTGTTGCGGTAAAGGAAGGGGCTTTGTCGCCCTCTTTGAGTGTTAATTCGAGTACTGCCATAAGACAGTCAAACTTCTCTAGATGCTGGTAAGACGTCCAGTAGAATCTCCGAAACTTGGCAAGTTTTTGACCCCCATTTTATCCGCAAGGCTGAGGAATAGATTGGTTGCCGGCTTAGAACCATTTTGAACAAAACGTCCTGGGTTTAATTCTCCTCCTCCGTGACCTGCCAATAGGATGGGGAGGTTGTGGTGCGTATGTCTATTGCCATCAGCATTCCCACTTCCGTAAACGATCATTGAATTGTGAAGTATGGTATTTCCGTCCACATCCTGGACTTCATCCAGTCGGCTTAAAAATTGGGCAAATTGTTCGACATACCAACGATCGATGAGGGCTACCTTGTCGATGCGATCTTGTTTATCCCGGTGATGAGTTAACTCGTGATGGCCTTCGGTGATTCCAATTTCTTCGTGTGAACGGTTATCCCCATCATGGGCAAGGATCAGAGTAGCGATGCGTGTGGAATCAGTTTGGAAAGCGAGCAACATCATTTCGTACATGATGGCGATGTGTTCTCCATGGCTGTATGGAATACCATCCGGTGTTGGAATATTAGGATCGAAATTAGGTCCCAATTTTTCCATTTGTTCGATTCTGGTTTCCACCTCACGAACACCCGTCAAATACTGGTCGAGCTTGTCTTTATCGTTAACGCCAAGACGTTTTTGCATGCGTTCTGCATCATCGATAACGAAATCGAGAATGGATCGACGATTGATCATCCGTCGTTGAGCGTTGGCCGCTCGTTCACCATGGGATCCTTCCCCGAATAGTCGCTCAAACACTTTTCTGGGATTTGACTCTGGCGCCATAGGAGTAGTCGGGGTCTTCCAGGACACGTTGTATTGATAAGCACAGGAGTAACCCGAATCACAACTGCCGGAAGCACGTGCCGCGTCACAGGAGAGCTCCATGGAAGGAAAGCGGGTTTCGATCCCCACCTCTCTCGCAATTGCCTGATCAATTGAAACTCCAGCCCGAATGTCTGTTGCGCTCTTTTTCAAACGCACTCCTGTAAGGAATACACTATTACCACGAGCGTGATCTCCGGCACCGTCTTTGGCACCTGTCGCATGCTGATGGTCAAGCCCCTGTATGACTTGGAGGGAATGTTTCAGGGTCTCTAATGGTTGTAGTGTTTGGCCAAACCTGAAGTCTGTTGTTGAACCCTCCGGCCACCATGTGGCCGGAATTGAGCCGTTTGGAAATGTGACAAAGGCTGTTCTCAACGGTGCACCAGTTGCGGTCGTCGCTCCATGGCGCAGTGATTCATTTGCCAATAAATTTCCCGGAAGAAGTGAATGAAAGGACGGTACCGCAATTGCAGCTCCGAGGCCCTTTAGGAAGTGCCTCCGGCTTAGGGCGTTATTTGAAGTAAGTGAGCGTGACATAATTTAGTTGGGGCTAAAATCAGGGTGTCTTCGTTTTTGAAATGGAACAGATTTTATAACCGCCATCAATAATGCAGATGGACGGCCATCATTTTTTTCTAATTCGTTTACCAGATAATCGATGGTTATTGTATCGTAATATTCAGTGCCGCGACCTAAGGCATAGGTAAGCAGTTTTTCACTCATGCAGTAATAAAAATCACGTTTTCGGTCGTTGGCAAGGATGTGTTTCATTTCCTGAATGCTTGAAAATCTCTCGCCAGTAATGAGAATTCCTTCGCTATCTATGGGTATTTCGAGTTCTTGATCGCGCCACATGCCCATGGCATTGAAATTTTCCAGTGCTAATCCGAGAGGGTCCATACGATTATGACAGGAGCTACACAATGGTTCTTCCCTGTGTAGGGCCAGTATTTCACGCAGGCTCATGGCGGAAATTTTTTCCTTACTCGCCACATCTTCAAGAGCAGGAATATCGGGAGGAGGCGGAGCAGGAGGTGTCCCAAGAATGTTTTCCAGTATAAATACACCGCGTTTAACCGGAGATGTTCGGGTTGGGTTCGAAGTAAACGCCAGGATGGTGCCTTGTGTCAGAATTCCGCCCCTTGGGCTATCGGATGCTAATTGAACTTTTCTGGTCTTTGAACCTTCCACGCCTTCTATTCCATAATGCTTGGCAAGAAGCTCGTTGAGAAAGGTGTAATCGCTATCGAGCAATTCTAACACGTTTCTGTCCTCCTTAATGATGTATTTGAAATATTCTTCTGTCTCCAGTTGCATGGCCCTTCTTAATGGACCGCTCCAATCGGGACGTTCGAGATCGTAGCTGGCTGTTACGAGCTCACGCGTTCGCCGGTAGGTTTCCTGTTGCTCTGGAGTTCTTGTAAATTCGGGAATCTCACGAACGATCTGATATTCGGCTCTTGCTTCCCGTAATACCGGATTCGGATTATCCCGGAGCCAGACGTCGTAATCGCTTATATTGACACCTTGGATGTCCCGGGAGTGAAGCCACTGGCCTCCGAAATTTTCGATGAATCTATCAAACCGCTTATCGGTCATCATGCGTTCAATTTGTGATTCCAGGTTTTCCCGTAGGTTACCTTGTTCTGCTAATTCAAACAACTCATCGTCCGGCATGGTTGACCAGAGAAAGTAAGAGAGCCTCGAGGCCAGGGCGTACTCATCAATGAAGGCGTGTGTTTCATCTCTTGATTTTTTATTCAGGTCTTCCTCTCGAAATATGAAACGTGGCGATGCCAGTATGGCTACCATTGCCTGGGCAATACCTTCTTCGTAAGTCTTGCCTTTCTGCGCTGAGATGGATTCGGCCAATGAGACTAGTTTGTTGATGGTGGTATTGTCTACTGGACGTCGGTAAGCTTTTGTCGCGAACCTGGATAAGAGCTGGTGAGTGTAGCTTTTCCGTTTTGACTTACCCGCAGGGATTCCTTCGGGGAAATAGGCTTCGTAGTTATCGGGTGCCGACCAGTGTTTAGGGCTGTCAGGTCCTCGAATTATTATTTCTTCGATTTCCATTTTCAGCTTTTTAACTTTTTCCAGGTCTGTCAGCGGTTCAACAGAAGCAGAAAGAGAATGCGTACCCACGCCCCAGTTAGTATCAAAAACAAATTCGTGAATCTTTCCTGAAGTATAAGCGAATGTTTGATTAATCAGAGTGTTCCCATCTGCTTGGAAAGTGAAACGGCATTCGTTGTAATCAAATCCGTTGAAGGATGAAAAACTCTTTGGTTTTATTCTAACAACGAATTGATAATTTCCGGCAACCTCCAACTGGAAATTGGCTGTTCTAGTGGATGGTTCGTAAAAAGACAACTGCAGGTTTTCCTCGTCCTTGTCGATTGGAGGAGCAGGCGAAAACAGGTTTACCAAAGACTTTTTGGTCCATTTTCTCTCAGGCATTACCAGGGACTGGATTGGAACCGCTTTTGCCACGATCGCATTGGCAGCATCCAGGTATTTTTCCAATAGCATTGGAGAGATTGTTAAGACGTCTCCAATATTATCGAAACCTTCGCCTGAATCATCGGCGGGAAAAATGTCGAGCGTGTTAAATTCGATCCCAAAAAGATCGTTTATCGTATTTTGATACTCTATACGATTTAGACGCTGGACCGTCATTCTTCCCGGATCCGGGTTTTTAGAATCAATTCCGAAAGGCCCTGATTTGATCCAGTCAGCCAAAATATTTCGTTCCTCCTCGGTCGGTTGAGCTTCTTCATGTGGTGGCATTATGTGAGCCCGGCTGTTTTTCAAAACCCGTAGCCAGAGATCCGTGTCACTTATTGTCTCAGGATTAAACTCATCCAAAGTGACATCCCCCTCGCTGACCCCAAGTCCATGGCAATCGTAGCAATAGTTGTCCAGAATAGGCTCAGCCTTTTTAAGGAAGGAATTAAAGGTTTCTTCGTTTGCTGTGAGAGATAGACCAGCAAAGAAAAAACTGCTGCCGAACAGAAAATAACTGATTAGGGAAAAACGTTTCACCGTTAAATATAAGGATAGGTTTAGGGAACCATTTAATACCTATTGGACAAGACCGGTAACCATCAAACAAAAACAATCATTTACCCATCGAAATTGCTGTTCCGGCCAGGTAACCGGTGGTCCAGGCGTTTTGAAAGTTAAATCCACCTGTTATTCCATCCACATCCAGCACTTCCCCAGCGAAAAATAATCCAGGAATCTTGCGACTTTCCATTGTCCGCAGATTCACTTCATCAAGGTTTACACCGCCGCAGGTTACAAATTCCTCCTTGTTTAAACTTTTGCCACGAACCTCAAAAGTTGAATTTTGGAGGATTTCCAACAGAACTCGTTCTAGAGGTTTGGAAAGCTGAGCCCAGCCAACGGTGTCAGGAATTTCGCTCAAGTTTACGAGTCGTTCCCAGAGTCGACGGGGAATTTCAGTAAATGGCGAGCGAGAGCAGATCAGGCGTTTGCCATGAGAAGCACGTAATTGGTCAAAAGTGTTTTGAATATTGGGTTCGGGAAGCCAGTTTACGTGTAGGGTAAATTGATAGTCGACGCCATGGAGTGCCCGGGCTCCCCATGCGGATAATTTTAAAACAGCCGGACCGCTCAGACCCCAATGAGTGACCAGTAATGGTCCCGTGGAATTCAATTCGAGATCCGGAACCCTCAGAACTGCTTTTGCCACCGACAATCCGGCCAGCTCCTTCAATGCCTGTCCGGGAATGTTGAAAGTGAATAGCGAAGGAACTGCTGGCTGAGTCGTGTGCCCCAGGCTATGAATTAATTTTTTGGTATCGGCAGATCTCGTTCCTCCTGTGGCCATGAGTAGCTGTTTGGTGAGGACGGTTGTCCCGCCAGCCAGTTGGAGGCTGAATAGGTCGCTTGGTTGGGATTCGTGCGTGATGGATGTTGCTTGTGCCTTAGTCCAGATGGTTACGCCAGCAGCTTGGGCCGCATCCATAAGGCAGTCGATAATTGTTTGGGATTTGTCTGAAGTGGGAAACATCCTGCCGTCGGCTTCTCTTTTCAATTGGACGCCATGATTTTCAAACCAGTCGATCGTATCTTGAGCGCTCCAACGGTTTAAAGGACCGATGAGTGCTTTTTCGCCTCGGGGGAAATGCGTCGCAAATGTTCTGGGTTCAAAGCAGGCATGCGTTAGATTGCATCGTCCGCCTCCCGAAATTCGCACTTTCCCCAGAAGGTTAGGGGACTTTTCAAGGATGAGCACCTTCATCGGTTTATCCGCAGATTCAGCCGCGGCAAGAGCACCAAAGAAACCAGCGGCCCCTCCACCTATGACGACCAAGTCCCAAAGCTTTTCTGTCTTCTGGGTCAAGCTACTCAATCTTTTCGAAAATGACCATATAGTTGTCGGTCAAGAAATAATCCACTTCACCTGTCTTTTTGAAACCCGCTTCCTTTATTTCGTTTTCAAACACCTCTTGCCCGGCCCGCATGTGACTTAGTATCCAATCCGTGCTCACTCCCGGAATACGTTTAAAATCGATCAGCGCAATTCTGCCTCCCTTTCGAAGTGCCTTGTGAATGGATGCCAATGAGTCACTTGGGTACTCAAAGTGGTGGTACACATTGCAGATTAAAGCGAGATCGACTGAATTATCCGGCACCTCAATTGAGCGCTCGGTGCATTGGACTGTTTCGATGTTCTTCCAGCCGTTGGCCTCGATTTGTTTGTCAATATGTTCCAGGAATTCTGGAACAATATCGACGGCGTAAACCGTGCCGCTGGATTGGACTTTGGCTGAGAGGTAGGGGAGGTGTGCGCCCGTACCTGTTCCCACATCGACCATGCTCATGCCGGGTTTTAGTCCCAGAGCATTCACAATCGCCTCGCGGTTATCGAATACTTCCCGGCCTTCGGCTTCCAATCGTTCAATCCACTCCTCGATGATTAGGCCTTCCTTCAAGTAGGAGGCATTTATCCCAGGATTCACGCTTTCTTTTTGCGCGAAGGCTGGGATGCTCAGGGTTCCAATCAGTATAATTCCAATTATGCTTCTCCACTTCATAGATGAGGAACCTAGTCCGATTAACCTGACTGTTAAGCAAAAAGTATTTGTTGAAATGAATTTTTTGGTACCGTTCCAATTTTTAATCGATCTCCTGAATCCGTGAGGTTTCGCTTATGACAAGCCAGGGATTTATTAAGCCTTTATTGTCGAAACCTTAACCTGGATTGCGTTGGTCAAAGCTCATTGTCCTATAACTACGGTCCGTTTTTTAAATGGATTCCAGGCGAAGCCTGACAAATGTTGTAGGAGGAAGGCTTTTGGTTTTTAGCTTGTAGACTAAATTACCTTCCGGAGTTTCAGAAATATCAAGCCAATCTTTGTCGATTGGAAACCAACTGACCATATTGTTGGAAGCTTCAATCTTAACATTTAAACCATCGATTGAGGTGACTCTTTGAATGGTTTGGATATCGAAATCAACTGAGTCGTCCAGCGGCTGAAAGATGGAGGTGTTATCGTATACGGTCGGGGAGGTGCCCAGGAAATATTCGAAGATATTCGAGAGTGCATCTTTGTCTGGGTCCTCCATGCCTGCCGAATATTCGATATCAGTATCGGGTCCAAGCTGCTGGATTCGCCACCAATTAAAAGGTGAAAGTGCATTGAAGGATCGTTCTTGGTTGGATGCTTCTGCGTAAAGATCGTTTCCTGATTGCGACACTCGGATGGTGATCAGACCATAACCAGTTAATGTAACAACCTTTCCGTCAATGGTTGCCGGTCCTTCGATAACTTCGTAGGTAGGCTCTAGTCCTGACGAGGATTCTGCTGCGAGTTCCACTACTGATTCACCGTACGGAGAAATGTTAGGCAATGCGTCGAATGTGAGGTTTTGACTTAATTGGCTAAATGAAACAACCGCTGCTTTGCTGACGCTTGTTCCAAATTTATTGCTTACTTCTACTGAGTACTCCCCCTCGGCGGAGGAAGCTATATTTCGGAATTCAAAAAAAGCTGATGTAGCTGAAGGCAATGGGATGCCGTCCTTAAACCATTGAAAGTTGAGAGCTCCCGCTCCTGTGGCTTCGGCATTTAAGGTCAGGTCTTGTTCCGGCTCAACCAAAAGTCCCGAAGGCTGTAAGGTTATTTCCGGTTCGTCGCCTTGTAGCAATGGCTGAAAGCTTAATTGTAAATCACTTGAGCCTGAGTTTTCGAAGTCGTTATTTTCGATGTGCTGCTCGCCAACGACCACGTTCTCAAATTCGATTTTTATACTTCCTGGAGAGAGCGCCAATAAATCGCTGGAATCTTCTACTTCCTTGATCGACCAGTTTCGGCAAATGATATCGAGCGATCCCGCCGCTTCATCGATGTTGATGTGAATCAATTGATTTATCCCATTCTCAAATCTGAAGTCTTCGAAAATGTGTCCTCTTTGTTCTCCACCGGAATGGTTGTTGTGGGACCACTCTAAAATTGCGTGTCCATTTACGCTTGTGCCAAACGCATTGTCTTCGACGACATCAATTCTCTCGATCAAACTATTTTGTGAGCTTTGATTGGATCGACCAAATTGGAAAACGGGACCGTTGGTTTGGTGATAGACGACAAGGTCGCGAACCACCTGATTGTCGTTGTACAGTTTGACGATGTCACCGTTCACTTTAAAAAAACAATCTTCGGTTACCGAATTTATCCCAGCTTCAATTCCATCGCTTCCTAAATTGTAAGAAAAGCATTTCACGTTTCTGGTGTGAAGTGTCCCCTTGGAAATAATATGACTTTTTATTGGCCGAATCGAAGTGATGCCTTCAATCTGCTGATTGGTGCCATTCCCATCAAAAAAAATGGCTGCGTTCACCTCCGAGTCAAAGCCGTGGGTTTCCCCGGATAAAGTGCCTCGGCCCCGCACGGTAATATTTGACCGTCCATTCGCGTAAAAAGAGCCACGGACATAAGCTCCTAAATCGATATAAACTGTGTTGATGCTTTCTGGTATCGCGAAGTTTATTCCAATGTCATGAATGCCTGGTCCGTAAAAGAGCACACCTTCGTCACCATCTTTTGGTGGATTCGTTTCAAGCGGGTCGACAAATAAAAAAAGGGGCTGCTCTTTATTGTCATTAATTACCAAATACAGGTACCTGCTGGCAGCTTGTAGACTGAAGTAAGCTTTCCCGTCTTTAATGGATGGTTGAATTTCATATCTACCGGGAAATACTTCAATTGTTTCAATGGGATATTCGGTTAAAAAAGAAATTTCAAAATCTACCACATATCCATTGTTGCCGTAGCTTATGCTTGTCCAATGCGATGCGTCTGCCAGTGCTTCACGATCGTCCAGGTCATCAATGTTATAGGGATCATTGATAATTGGATCATCTCCGAAGTTGGTTGCGTACTCCATGGTTTCGGATTCCAGAAATTCTTCCGAATCGGAGAGTTTCACGCCGACCTTATACAACGGGCTTTTAAGCAATGCACCAGGTAATCCAGGGTGGGGAATCAAATTTGGATTTCCAGCGCTTTCACACACGGCATAGGTCGGCAGAAACTCCTGAACGGTGCTCCAAACGACTTCATCGACCAAAGCCTTAAACCCTGGGTCAATCACCCCTTCATACTTTGTAATAATGCTTGTAGGATTTTTTGACCAAAGGGTGCTTAAAGTTGTAATATGTGCAATATAGCGGCCAGCAATGCCGTCATCATTGGTATCGGCCAAGTGGACTCCGGCTGGGTCGAATAGATCCCAGGATCCCGATAGGCCTTCAAATTTACCTGCCTGTAACTCTTGATCGAGACGATATAGAACCTCGCCAATTGGAATCCAATTCACGGTGGCTTCCGGGTTCTCAGCTTTTATTCGATCCAGGAAGAGACCGCGAAAGGCTTGGCGAACATTTGGAAGTCTACCCTCATCTAGTCTATTCTGGGAATAGCCACTCAGCCAGTTGCCTGAGTAAGTCCGCGCACCACTTTTGTCTGGGCTTTCCTTAAATGCCCATGGACCCAAAATGAAAAAAGTTGTGCATGTGTTGGCTGGGTTTTGCCTGGCGGTATCAATCACCGTTTTTGCGGCTGCGATTTCTGTTTCGATAAACAAGCCACCTCCATAGGTGTGCGGTTGCATACTGATCATGTCCCAATGATTATTAGGTAGATCTGTTTCAAAATTGCCTGAGTGGTTTGGGTCAGGGTAATAATCATAGGCGACCAATCCGACTTCTTTGACTGATTCCTCAGGATTCTCTACAATGTAAGTAAGCGACTTACCACTGTAGATGCCCCAGCCGATTTCCTGCTCAATACCATCCGGTAGGGTTGTGGCGGTCGAAATATTGTTGGGCTGTGTATCCCAGGTAAATGAATTTCCGAGAAAGTAGACTTTGCTGGTTTCGGCAGCCAGTAGTGGCACGGAAACGCACAGCCAAACAAGAATGGAACCAGCAAGTCTGGTAGAAAAGAAGTTTGGTTTGGTACACGTCCAAGGCATTTGAGATCAGGTAGGATAATAAAATCAGCGAATCCGATTACGTTACCCCCCTGAGTTCTTCACCCTAGGTATTTCTTTACCGATCGGGCTATTTTATCAAATTCTTCAATAAATCTGCCACATCTGTATGACCATTGTTTCTGGCAAACAATTCGGAAGATTCACCGTCGATATCGACGTGTGTGATATCGGCACCATTATCCAAAAGAAGTTGGACAACCTCTATATTTCCTTCAGCTGCGGCAAACATCAGAGGGGACCAGTGCTCTTCTCTATCAACCAGGTTGACCTTGGCACCGTGTTTCAGGAGTAAACTGATCGTGTCCATGTCCTTGCCGGTTGAGGCAAACATCAGTGCGGTTCTGCCAGCCACGTCCTGGGTGTCGATCGTGGTGCCAGCTTTAATTAACATTTCCATGATGTCTTTATGCCCGTTGAACGAGGCGACCATGAGCATGTTTCGACCATTTTCATCCAATTGATTCGGATTCGTACCGGTATCGAGTGCTTGTTGAACCGTTGCCGTATGACCTTCGAGCGCCGCTTGAACCGCGATATCGAATGGGATGGCAATTTTGTTGGAAGTTTGTACTGGCGGCTTTTTTACCAGAGTCTTGGTTTCAACATTCTCCATCTGCGGATTTTTCGATTCACTCTTGCCGCAACCGCTGAGAAGCGCCAATTGGATTGTGAGAAGTATGAGCAGAGAGTTGCTGATTTTGAATGCTTTGTTGGGTCGGTAGAACATAGGATAATTCGGAACTAGGAATAACTTGTGCCGTTTAGGATGGCTGACAGGCTTGACCTTAAAGATCAAGACCGAGTTGAAAGAGGAAACTGCAAACGAAACCATTCACCCCATGCGGAAGATTATCCATATTGATATGGATTGTTTTTACGCTGCGGTGGAATGTCGCGATGATCCTTCTGTAGCTGATAAACCGGTTGGAGTTGGGGGTGCTGGTGGGCGGAGTGTTCTGACGACCTGCAATTACGAAGCGCGTAAGTTTGGTTGTCGTTCCGCCATGCCCGTCTATACGGCCATGAAACTTTGTCCTCACCTTATCATCAAACCCATTCGTTTTTCTGCTTATCGAGCAGAGTCAGCCAAAATTCGTTCGATATTCAAACGCTACACGGCGCTCATCGAACCGCTGTCGTTGGATGAAGCTTATTTGGATGTTACGCATCGTGAGGAGTATGCCTGGCAAATTGCCAAAGAAATTAGAAAGAAGATTTGGGATGAGACACAGCTCACGGCCAGTGCAGGTATTTCGTGCAACAAAATGCTGGCGAAAATCGCAAGTGATTGGAAAAAACCAAACGGACAGTTTGCCGTGTTACCTGAAGAGATCGAAGCTTTCATGACTGACCTTCCTGTACGGAAGTTACATGGCGTGGGTCCGAAATCAGCAGCTCGCCTACATTCCCTCGGATTTGAAACTTGTGGTCAATTAAGAGAAGCTCCTTTGGGCGAGCTTCTGCGTCATTTCGGTCCCACCTGGGGAACGGAAATGTATAAGCTGTGCCGCGGTCAGGATGATCGTCCTGTCGAAGCGACACGCTTACGAAAATCTATGAGTAATGAAACAACCTTTTCGGATGATCTCGATTCGCTACAGGCATGTCTCGACGAATTGCCCGAATTGGTCGATGAACTGAAGGGAGACCTGGACAAAGCCAGTATGAAGGATCGAGTCTATAAAGTGTTTCTGAAATTGAAATTTGGAGATTTTACAACCACGACCAAAGAACGAATCGGAAGCGACGTTTCTTTGCAGACCTACATCCCGCTATTGGAAGAAGCTTTTGGAAGGAGCTCAGAGCCTGTTCGACTTCTGGGAGTTGGAGTGAAATTTGAAGAACCTTCCAGGATGGACGACCGTCAGTTGGAAATGTTCGACCGTTAAGGAGTATTCGTGAAGTTAATTGAGGAAACGGCCTTTCAATGACTTTTTTCAATTGCTATCCTAATTCCGTCGGCTGACTTGGTCTCACCTGCCTCAATCACGGTATTCTTGTTCAACGCCAGGAAACCACTTCAATACGTTATCATAGTATACTTTTTTCAGGACCTTTTGGGGCAATGCCAATCCTGTCACGTAATACTCTGGTTCTCGAACTGGCTTATCTGAGGAAAGTAAATCTCCAAAGGGAATCTCATCGTCGGTAGCATAGTAACGAGCAAACTGACGGTTGCGTTCCTTGATCTGTGCTTTCCTTTCTCTGCGTTGCCGATCGCTTAAACCTGCCGACGCTCCCATATCGGTTCCGTACATGATCCGGTCCTGGTATTTAATAAAGAAAGCCCTCACTTTCCCGTGCGCCTGCCACATAAGATAACGGGTGCGGCCTCCAATCTCTACTGCAAAGTTGGGGTACATATCCATGCGCATTGCGAGCTCGGCCACATCAAACTCCAGGCTGGCCAAGTGTGCGCCGACATAGCGCATATCCGGATTTTCACGGATTACAGTATCCGCTGCCGAGATGATGTCGCTGTAGGATGGTTTTTCGGGTTTGTCATAAAAACTGTATTCGGGGTGCGTCGCCCAATAATTTCTGGTGAATCCATCTTCTGTAGTAAAGGTGGGCATCCAGGCGTGAAGCGGTTCACCCATATGAGCCATCAGGGTTTTACCTTCTCTGGCAATCAGTTCCCAGATCGGTTTAAACAGGGGATCATCCAGTTGAATATAATCTCCATTCGGCTTTCTGATTTCCATGCCGATATTCTTCCATACTTTAACACCGATTGCGCCGTGATCAAAATCTTCTTTTAAGCCTTTCAAAACGGAATCCACCCAACTCGGCTCGAACATGCCTTCCACGTCGAAGGTTGTAGTCCAGGCAAAATACCTCGGATACTTTTCCAGCAGCACTCGTGCATTTTCACGTTGGCTTTTGGTGCTTTCCGAACCTCGACTGGCAACACAGACGTTAATGTACTTCCAATTGTCTTCATCCAGTATCTCCCGGATAAAAAGCTCATCGACGCGCTCGTGTGTGTGCACATCAAATTTCTTGATCGAAGATAGGTAATCGAGATTGGATGCGGCCATGATGGATGAGCTGGGAGTGAATCCAAGGGTGGTCAACAGAAGGAAAATCCACGAAATCAGAGGCAGATGGGGTAAATTGGACATAAAGGAAATGTCCTTAAAAATCTTCATTTTGCCAACCAAACATTTTCAATTCCACAGAAGGTGGGACACAGAATATGCAGGCCCCTGTTTTTCACCCGGTGAAAAGGTCCCATTATTGAGCCGTTCTAAATGGAATACTAAAAATCCGAATTTTGTTTTGAGCTGAGCTAGAAAAGTGTCACACCATCCGAGATGGATTTATTTGTAGTTGGTCAGAGATGCTTGAGTGAGCCGGAACCCGAACTGGGTTTGGGGATTATTACGAGTGTTGATCGCTATCAGGTGGGGGTGGATTTCCCAACCAGTGGTGAAAAACGTATTTATGCTACCGGCGCGTCTGTTTTGAAACGCGTCAAGTTTCGCGTTGGCGAGACTGTGCTTACGAAAGACGAGGAGAAGTTGACTATCGAAGAAGTAGTTGAAGCGGATGGCTTGCTTATCTATGTGGGTGGTGGATTTCGAGTGAGTGAAGACGAGATTTCAGACATCACGAACTTTAGCTTGCCTCATGAGCGCCTGATGAAGGGTAAGGTGGATTCTGGTGAAGTATTCGAGCTACGCTTCAAAACGCTCCAGGCTCAGGTAAATTCCAGGCAATCATCCGTCCGGGGCTACCTTGGAGGTCGTGTAGACCTTATTCCTCATCAGATTTATATTTTAAACGAAGTGGCCACTCGCCAAATCCCCCGTGTACTACTCGCTGACGAAGTAGGACTTGGGAAGACAATCGAAGCATGTCTTATACTTCAGCGCCTTCTTGCCGTAGGAAAAGTGAGCCGCGCCATTATTTTAGTGCCGGAATCCTTGGTCCACCAGTGGTTTGTAGAACTCTTACGTCGATTTAATTTGTGGTTCAGTATCTTCGATGAGGAACGCTGCCAGTCAGTGGAGCACGGGGATCCCGGTGCAAATCCATTTCTCGATGAACAGTTGGTGCTTTGCAGTGTTTCCTTTTTAACCGGAAGTGAAATCCGTCAGAAGCAAGCTATTGAGGGCGAATGGGACATGGTGGTCGTCGATGAAGCGCATCACCTTGAATGGGCACCCGATAAGGTGAGCGATGACTACGTTTTGGTTGATGAACTGGCCCTTCGTTCACCGGGACTTTTGCTCCTTACCGCAACACCAACTCAACTAGGTTTGCCGGGGCACTTTGCCCGATTGCGTCTGCTTGACCCCGCTCGTTATGACGATTTCGACAGTTTTCTCAAGGAAGCTGAAGATTTTGGTGTGATTGCCGAAATCGCTGGAAAAATCATTGATGACAAAGTCCTGAATAAAACGGATCAGAAACACCTGAAGCGAATTTTCGATAAGGATACTGAGGGATTGGAAGGCCATTTACTTGCTTTGGCTTCGAAGGATGCAGGCGCAAAGGATGAATTATTAACCGCCTTGCTCGATCAACACGGCACTGGCCGGGTAATGTTTCGCAATACTCGTTCCAATATGACTGGCTTCCCTAAGAGAAAATTCATTCCGGAATTGATCGATGAGGATAACAAGACCTTGCTGAATCGGATTCGTCGTGAGCTCGAAGCCGAGGAAAATGATCACGAGGATGATATTCGTTATTCGTTTAAAGAAGATCCACGTATCGATTGGTTGGCAGATTTTTTGAAATCAAACCGGGACCAGAAACTGCTTCTCATCTGTAAGTCGCAGCGAAAGGTCTTGGCATTGGAAGCTGCCCTTCAGGAAAAGATCAGCGCGAAAGTGGGACTGTTTCATGAAGGCCTTGCCCTGGTTAAACGAGATAGGAATGCTGCCTGGTTCGCGGAAGAAGATGGTGCCCAATTGCTCATTTGTTCGGAAATTGGGAGTGAGGGTAGAAATTTTCAGTTTGCCCACCATCTCGTCTTGTTTGATCTGCCGCTCAATCCGGGATTGCTTGAACAACGAATTGGTCGACTGGACCGAATAGGACAAACCGAGACGATTCAGGTTCATGTGCCATTTGTGAAAGGTAGCTGTCAGGAGTTCCTCGCTGACTGGTATCACCGTGGCCTCAACTCAATCGAAACCTCTTTGCATGGTGGAACCGAGTTTCAGGATCGCTTCAGGAAGAGGGTTTTGGAGATGGCTCTGGAATATGATGCAGCCAGTATGGTTGTCCCTGGAAATCCATGGGATAAACTCGTTGAGGAAACGATTGTTTTTCGTGAACAACTTCAGGAAAAACTACGCAAAGGCAGGGACCGGTTGTTGGAATTGAACTCCTTCGATAAGAATGTTGCTGGTAAGATTATAGAGCGTATCCGGGAAGTGGACTCGGATTCCAGTTTTAGAGAAGGATTGTGTGATATTTTTGATCACTACGGAGTGCGGTTGCATGAGCACGATGAGGGCGATATCTTTTTAGATCCTTCTCACGCCTATATCGAAGCTTATCCCTCTATTCCCCAGGAAGGTATGATGGCGACTTTTGATCGGGCGAGAGCGATAACCCGGGAAGACATGGCCTTTATCTCACCAGACCACCCCATTTATTGGGACTCTATGGATCTTCTCGTGAATTCCAAGGCAGGTACTACCGCGCTAGGTCTGATTGAAGCCAATACTTCCAATATTTTATTGGAGGCAATTTTTGTATGTGAAGCGGTGGCTGATTCGAAGTGGCACGTGGAGCAATACCTTGCCCCGACTCCCATCCGCATGCTGGTGGATATTCGGGGTAATGATCTAAGTGATGATCGTACGCATGAAGCTATTACGGCTGAAGCGGAAGATGGAAATATTTATCGTTTTCTGGAGATGCCGGGTTTCAACGAAGGTTTACTCAAGGCCATGATTGAGGGTGCAACCGAATTGGCGGAAGCAGAAGCCGAAGCACTCAAAGCAAAAGCGGGAACAACAGCCCACGCCATGCTCAGCGCTGCCTATAGACGTCTGGTTGATTTACGAAAGATCAACGATCACGTCCGTTTGGACGAGATCGACCATGCAAGGAAACAATTGAAAAAAACCTTGAATGCCATAGCTCATGCACGCCTGAGGCTTGATTCGATTCGCCTGATTGTTGAAGGCGCAACCGAGAGCTTACTCTAACGTTGAATTTCTAAAGACAAAAGACTTACCTTACAAATAATGCCCAATTCTACAGACGCCGAAACCAAACGCCCGAATATCGTTTTCATTATCACTGACCAACAGCGGATGGATACCATCAAAGCGCTAGGGTATGATTACATGGAGACGCCAAATCTTGACCGTTTGGTTAATGAAGGGGTCACTTTTACAAATTGCCATATTACTGCGGCCAGTTGTGCGCCGTCACGTGCGAGCCTTTTTACCGGTTATTATCCTCACACCTACGGCGTCTTAAAAAATGCGGATTTATGGCGCCATAGCTGGATCGAGGATTTGGCCGAGTCGGGTTACCGTTGTGTGAATATTGGTAAAATGCACACTTATCCGTACCATACGTCTAACGGATTTCACGAGCGTTACGTGGTAGAAAACAAGGATCGTTTCCTGGAGGAGCGTTACTATTTCGATGAATGGGATAAGGCGTTGCGCTTCCGTGGATTGGTCAAGCAGCAGCGTGAACAATACCGCAAACGAGCAGATTACGGTGAACGCCTGGGTGCCTTTGAATGGGAACTTCCTGAGGATACGCATTCCGATAATTTTGTCGGTGATACGGCAACCTGGTGGCTAAACGCTTATCCTACCCGCGAACCACTATTCCTGCAAATTGGTTTTCCGGGACCACACCCGCCCTACGATCCAGTCCCTGGTTATGCGGATAAATATTTGGAAAAAGACCTTCAGATTCAGGAACTGAAAGACAGCGATTTGGAAGGTCAGCCTGAGGCTTACAAAGAGTTGCGTCAGCACAATGTCGATGTGGACCACGACTCGGTGAAATGGGATTTGAATCCGAGCGAGGAGCAACGTCATAGGCAGCGCGCCTATTATCACGGTAACGTGACCATGATCGATGAAAAGGTGGGAGAAATTCTCAACTCACTTGAGGTTGAAGGGTATCTCGATAATACCATCGTTATTTTTACATCCGACCATGGAGATTGTATGTCCGATCATGGGCATATCCAGAAATGGACCATGTATGAGCAAATAACAAAAGTGCCAACTATCGTATGGGCGAAACCCGGTTCTTCTGCTGCCAGGCTAATTGAAGGAAATGGCCGGAAGGTCGATGGGCTTTGCCAACTGATGGATTTGGGTCCCTTGATTCTGGATCTTGCAGGGGTTGAAAAACCCGCCGACATGGAGGCGAAAAGTTTATTGCCCGCAGTACAGAATAAAGATTGGGAACCGCGCGAATACGTTTTTTGTGAACAAGTGAAAGACGGAATCTTTACCGGGAATTTGTTTCAGACTATGATACGTAATGACCGTTGGAAACTTGTTCACTTTGTCGATGAAACCTACGGTATGCTTATCGATCTTGAAAACGATCCCAACGAATTTAATAACCTTTGGGACGAGCCGGAGCATGCTTCGGTTAAAAATGAACTCCTGATGAAGTTACTCAATTGGCGGATCCGCAGTGGTGTTGAAACGCAAAATCTCTGGGCGGAACACCGCTAGGAACTTGGTTTCTCTGTCATTGGTTTCCAGTAATGTTAGCTTTCTAATGATCCCGCTTGCCCTTTGGTAAGGTGGGCCTAACGTCCTCGGATTTTATGAATTCCGTTAAGCTTATTGTTACTCACCCTGGTGGTGCTCACAAAGATGATTTTCTTGCATGCAGTGTTCTGGCGGCCACCTACGGTGTGCCGATTGAGCGGCGCGATCCCACTGAAGCTGAATTGGCAGATCCAGCTGTTTGTGTCGTAGATGTAGGTCACGAGCACGATCCCGAAAAGCGGAATTTTGATCATCATCAGTTTCCCAGAGATCATGTACCCACGTGCGCGCTGTCACTTGTCTTTCAATACCTGGAACTCTATGAAGATGCTCAAGAATTCTACGATTGGTTAGAGCCAGCTGAATGGTTTGATTGCAGAGGAGCTAATGACACAGCGAAATTTCTCGGCGTTGAAAGGGATATCATCAACAAATTGAATTCGCCAATCGACGGCACACTCATTCGTCGATTTGCACTCAATCAACGCATTGAGCCTGGCCAGCCACTTTGGGAAATGATGAAACTGGTCGGAAGTGATATGGTCGACTTTCTCAAAACACTTCGCTCGAGAATCGAATTTGTCGGAGAGCATGCGGAGTTGTGGGAGATCGATCATGCGAACGGAAACTTCAAAGTGGTATTCCTGCCGCGGACAGAACCCTTGCCGGAGGAACCATCCATGGGTATCATTCGATATACCGAAGAGCAGGGTCTTGATAAAGAAGTTGTTGGCTTGGTATATCCCGACCGTCGGGGGCAGGGGTATGGGTTATCTCGGTACAAGGATCATCCCAGTCTCGAATTTACTAAAATAGAAGCCGAAGCCGATGTGCATTTCGCTCATAAAAAAGGATTCGTTGCAAAATCTTCAGCTACCGAAATTGATCGATTGAAGGAGCTGCTTCAAATGGCTTGGCACGAAGAGTGATTGTTGTAAGTTAGTGCCCATACCAATGAAAATACCCCGTATTCTTTTTTTATTTATGGTCACTGCATCCGGTTTTCTTTCTGGGGATGATCGTCCCAATATAGTATTTTTGTTTGCCGATGATTGGGGTCGTTATGCAAGTGCTTATGAGAAGGTCGAAGGTCCTCAATCGATCAATGCCTTGATCAATACACCGAACTTTGACCGAGTGGCCAATGAAGGGGCCTTATTTAGTAATGCCTTTGTTCCTGCTCCAAGTTGTACTCCCTGTCGAAGTTCACTCCTATCGGGCCGTTATTTTTGGAATACTGGGCGAGCAGCCATTCTTCAGGGAGCTGTATGGGATCCTGAGATTCCGTCTTATCCTTTAGAGCTGGAAAAAACCGGATATCATATCGGCTATGCTTATAAGGTATGGACACCCGGTACGCCGACAAACGCCCCTTATGGAGCCGGGCGAACGGCTTACCATCAAGGTGGTACGAATTTTAACCGCTTTTCCCAATATACTTCGGCCAAGGCACCTCAGGTCGGTGTTGAGAAGGCCAAAGAAGAACTTTACGAGGAAGTCCGGAAGAATTTCGACGCATTCATTGGAGACCGTGAGGAAGGCCAGCCCTTTTGTTATTGGTGGGGTCCGACCAATACTCACCGCAAATGGATCAAGGGTTCAGGCAAAGACATTTGGGGCTTGGATCCCGACAAATTGAAAGGCCGCTTGCCGCCGTTTTTACCCGATACCCATGAAGTTCGTGAAGATGTAAATGATTACCTGGGTGAGTGTCTGGCGGTGGATGCGGGAATCGGGATCCTATTAAAGAAACTGGAGGATATGGGTGAATTGGACAATACGCTGGTTGTCATAAGCGGCGATCACGGCATTCCCGGAATCCCTCGAGGGAAATGTAATCTCTACGACTTGGGAACTGAAGTTACTTTGGCTGCTCGTTGGCCAGCTAAGATAAAAGCAGGGCGAATTATTGACGACTTCGTAAACTTGTTAGAGCTGGCTCCGACATTCTTGAAGGCCGGACAAACGGCCGTTCCTGAAGGAATGTCTGAACGCGATCTTATGCCCTTATTTCTTTCGAAGGAATCAGGGCAGATTGACGACCAACGCGATTCAGTCGTGGTGGGACGGGAACGTCATGTCGCTGCTGCGCGCGAAGGGCTTTTGCCTTATCCGCAGCGGGCCATTCGCACCAAAGATTTTCTCTACATTCGTAATTTTGAACCGGACCGCTGGCCCATGGGTTCGCCCGGTGAAGTGACTGATACAAGTACCCCGGAATGGGATGCATTGGCAGGTAATACTTTTATCACTTTCGGTGACCTGGATGCCAGTCCGACAAAAGCTTGGGTGATCGAGCATCGAAACGAACCTGAAAATCGAATCTATTACGACTATGCTTTTGCCAAACGTCCCGCGGAGGAGCTGTTCGATCTTCGAACAGATCCGGACTACATGAACAATGTTGCCGAAGAAGCGAATTACCAGGCTATCAAGCTTAAGCTAAGTAGGGAACTCATGAACACCTTGATTTCTGAGAAGGATCCTCGAGTCATCGAAGATCCGGTTCGGTTTGAACATCCACCTTTTACGGATTCTCATAACTGGCAACCACCCCCAAGTTAAAGAGCATTTCCAAACTGTTTTAACTTGTTATCCCCCGTGGTCTTGCCGCGGGGTCGGTGACTGATGGGAAAGTTTGAAATCGCGGAGATCGCCAGCAAGCTGGCTCCTACATTTTGACACGCGAAAGTATCTGTAGGAGTGACCTTGGTCGCCAATCGAATACCAAACATGTCTGCTGGATTCTTGCGAGCAAAAGTGAAAAGAGCTTGTTCTTCTATTTCAGATACCCAGATGCTTGCGTCGGGGAGTTTCATTTTCTTCCGGAACTATTATAGGGTAGGGACGGATCGCCGAGCCGTCCGATTCAAGTTAAAAAGGTAGAGCCATTGCGTCCTCGCAATGCGGCTTCTTTATTTGTCTAAACCAACTCCCTTATTCCACCAAAGGCGCCGTCTGCTCAGGCGTCGTCATTCCGGCTGGAAGCTCCATGATTCTCATGTTGCGGAAATGAATTTCTGCGCCTTCGGATTCAAGACACAAATAGCCCTTTTTAACGGAAGCCTCTCGAATACCGTTCACAAACTTTCCATTGATTGAGAGTTTGACCACACCGTCCACGGCTACGACCACATAGCTATTCCACTCACCCTTAGGTTTGCATCGGTATTCAACAGACATACTGCGTGGCCCGCGCGGATTATCTGGAATGACGGTCAGGCCATTTGCGCCGAACAATTCTCCACTTACATAGCCCGGATGCCTGTCATGCATTTTCGAATAGGAAAGTTCCAGCATTTGGGTTTCCATGCCCTTCGGTAGATCTTTACCTGGAGCAGGTGTTCCTTCGCTCCATAAGAAAATCCCGGAGTTTCCTCCGTCCTCCATATGACGCCACTCAATTTCCAGAATGAAGTTTTCATACTGCTTCTCGGATCGCATGACACCAATGGGCATACCTTTGCATTTTAGTAATCCATCTTCAAAATACCAGGTCTCCGGGCTGGTATTAACGTCCAGCCATCCGGTTAGGTCTCTGCCGTTGAGTAGATCTTTCCAGACCAGTTCCTCCGCCGTAAGCCAGGATTGAATTGAGATATAAGCCAGAATACTGAGATATAAGTTACTTTTCATAAACTTGTTCATTGAAATGCAAAACATGATAGAGATCTATTTCTATTAATCAAACTCGCCTGTTTTGACAGTTATGCCAAAGAAAATCTACTTGGTCCTCCTTACCAGTGATTCCTGAAGCTTTCCAATTCCTGCCAAGGCTTCAACTAGTTCCTTCCACCGCTGAGCGAAGGGCTCGAATTCTTTGAGGATCGACCACCGTCTTCTCATATTCCGGTGCTCCAGGGACTCCCATGAAGACCCGGGGATTTGTATAAGTCATCTTGCTGGGAATTTGGTATTTACCCGTGACGTGACATTCTTTGACTCCGGTTTTGGAAACCAGCTCGGCAATGTTGTCCTCATTTATGCCGCAGCCTGGCAGAATAATGATCCGGTCGTCTGCGCGTTTGACCATCTCGGTTATCAGGTCGATTCCTTTATCTGTGGAGGGTTCCTGACCGGAGGTAAGGATACGGTCGACGCCGAGGTCGATGAGATCCTCTAAAGCTTCAAAGGGATCCACGGTCATGTCGAAGGCTCTGTGAACGGTGACGCTTAGGGGACGAGAGGCCTCGATGAGTGTCGCGGTACGTGCTTTGTCAATCCGCCCATTCGGAGTGAGTAATCCGAATACCACGCCGTGAACTCCTAGTCGCTTTGCCTCCTCGATGTCGCGCAGCATGATTTCGTATTCAAGGTCCGTGTACAAGAAATCGCCTCCACGAGGACGAATCATCATCATGACTGGAATGGACACGCGTTCCAGCGTAAGGGTCACCATGCCCGAACTGGGCGTGGTACCTCCTTCCATTAAATTGTCGCAGAGCTCAACGCGATTGGCTCCTCCTTCTTCGGAGGCAATGGCTGACTCGGCCGATTCGATACAAACTTCTAGAATCATGGTTGTTCTTTGTTATTTTTATTGGCTGCCCAATTGATGCCGTCGAGCAAGTGTTGAATAAATGCCTCCTGGCGGAAATTCTCCGCGTAGTGTCCCATGTTCGTGTACCAAACTTTCCCGCCTTCATACCGTTGGCACCAGGTAACGGGGTAGTATTCAGGTAGATCGGGCTGGTTTGCCTTCACCGTGGCGATGGCAATGATTTCTTTGTCACTGAAGTTTTTGTGGTAGTTCCAGAAATACCATTCCACCTTTTCGAACACCCATTGCTTGGGGAGGTTTTTGCACCACGGCTCTGAGGCATTGATTAGGTAGATTTGATCGGGATAGCCTCGTCGGCCTTGTGGACCTTCTTTGGGACCGGTTTTGTGTAGCACGCCCCAGAGACCATACCAAAAGGGCCATTCGGCCTCGTTGTTTTCATTGACGCCTTTATGGGCATGCGTCGCACCATGGATGCCGACAACGCCACCGCCGTTTTTCACCCAATTCTCGAAGGCCCTTCGTTCAGATTCGTTAAAGAGAATACCGGTGTTGTTATCCAGGATGATGACATCAATTTCTTTTAGACCCTCATCAGTGAAAATCTCGCTATCGCTGGATTGGGTGAATTCCCAACCATGTTTTTCGGCTAATTCGGCAAATACAATCTTTGCCTCCGCTCTCGCTTCGGTATGATCGAATATGGGTGAGGTGGTTGAATTCTCTCCCAGCTTGTCGGTACGATGGATCCGAATGGATGCGGAAAGCAGGGATCCCTGAATCAGGATCAAAGAAAAAGCCAGGATGGTACTTTTTATGGAAGTGTTCATTGCAATTTTACTTGGCAAGTGTTGGAGCTGCTTTAGCTGCGATTTCCCTGGGAACGCCAAGCCTCAGCTTGGCATCTTAAGTTCATTATCACAGCTACAACAGCTTCTACTTAAATATTTAAACTTGTTATCTCCCGATGCTTGCGTCGGTGAGTTTCAATGTTAGTTCTGCTTGGGTAGCTTGCTTTTACCGTCAATTAGTTGATTCCCGTTCTCCGGATCATAAGCGGCATATTGAAACCCCGGCTGAATGCAATAGGCACCGTATTCGCCCTTCTTGTTCAAGGCCAGAAACCCAACCTGGATATCTTTCCAATCGGGGTTCTTTGAGATGAGCCTTTCGACTGCGAGTCGGCAGGCTTCTTCGGGTGAGTGACCTTGCCGCATCAGTTCCACAACCAGGTGGCTTCCACTGATCCGAATGACCGCTTCTCCCCAACCGGTTGCGACGGCTCCTCCCACCTCGTTGTCCACAAACATGCCTGCTCCAATGATGGGTGAGTCACCTACGCGTCCGTGCAATTTAAAACCCGCTCCACTGGTTGTGCAGGCACCTGAAAGGTTTCCATCTTTATCCAATGCAATCATGCCGATCGTATCGTGATTCTCGGCGTTGATTTCCTGTTTTGCAGCCTCTTCGTTTTTTGCCAACCATTCTTTCCAACGTGCTTCTGCTTTAGGTGTCAGTAGATTGATTTTTTCAAATCCATGTTTGTAGGCGAATTCCTCGGCTCCTTTTCCAACCAGCATCACGTGGCGGGTTTCCTCCATGACCTTGCGGGCAACCGAAATAGGGTGGAGGATGTTTTGCAGAAATGCTACCGATCCACAGTCTCCGTTTTCATCCATGATGCAGGCATCGAGCGTAACGTTTCCATCCACGTCGGGAGTTCCGCCAATGCCAACGGACCCGTTGTTTTCGTCTGCCTCGGTAACGCGGACACCGTTTTCAACAGCGTCCAGGGCCCTGCCACCGGAGTCCAGGACTTTCCAGGCTTCGGCGTTGGCTTCGATACCGAATTTCCAAGTGGAAACAACCACTGGCTTGGTGGTATTGGATGGTTGAACTTTAGAGCATCCGGTTTGCATGAGAATCAGAACAGTGCCAATTGCGTAGATGGTTTGTTTGATGATCATAGCAGTCTGGTTCGCCTTCAGGTACGTCAACCGAATCTATTCTACTTTCCATTCACCCATGGGGTGCATCTTCAGAAGTTCTTCCACCATGTAGAAACCTTCGCGGTCTTTCACATCACGACGAATTTTGGTCACCAAATCCTGATCGATGAGCGTTGCAGGACGGCCTTTTATGGCTGCGAAATTCTGCTTCACGTAAAAAATGACGGCAGCTATCTCCGCGTCGGTCAGCATGTGTTCAAAACCGGTCATGGGCGGCACACCGGTCGACGGATCGTAGGTTTTATTGCCCACCTCAATCGGTCCCCAGATTCCTTTGAGAATAATTTTTATCAGCCGTTCATCATCTCCGTTCACCCATGCATTATTGTTGAGTGGAGGATAGATGCCGGCGATAGCGCCCTTACCGTCTTCACCGTGACAGGTGGTACAATGAGCATCCCGTGAATATACTTCTCGTCCAACTTCGAAAACCTTGAGAGCGGCTGCCGGCATATTTAATTGGGGTGGGCGCTCATATTTTTCCTTGTATACGTATGGAACGTAGGTGCCATCCACAAAAGCCAGTCCGGCTGGGTTATCCGACAAATCGACTTTTTTGGTTTGGTAGAGCGTGGTTATTTCGTCGCCCAAGGTTACGAGGATGGCTTCCATGGCATGGCCCATCCATTTCGTGATGGGATTTTTCATACCTTCCAGGACGATGCGTGCGCCATCGTTATTATTCATCCAGGATGCAGCCACAACGGCTTCCAGGCGAACCCGCGGGTGGGAGTCGTTGACCGCCTTAAGAAACAATTCCTGAAAGCCCTCGATCTTGGGGTAAACATAACGTAGCACGCGAACAGCGGCCGCCCTGGTTTGATGTTTCCTTTCATTCAAACACTGGCGAAGCAGGGCTTCATCTGCTTGGTGATGTCCCCAGGTTACCCACAGGGCTTCCAGTAAATTACGCTCGTAGTTGGGGTCATTGCGATCCAACGAAGCGGCCCATTCTCGAACGGCCGGTATTACATCCTCTGAAGGCCTGCCCTGAAGTTCGCGTTGTGTCCGGTAACGGGTCCGGTATTCGTGCTCCTTCAAGTTTTCCAGGAGTCTTGTAATTTTTGCACCTGTTACTGGAACGGGTGTAACTAATGGACGAGATGGGTAGGTGATCCGATAAATCCGGCCGTGATCATGGTCGCGGTTGGGGTCGCGAGCTGAATGCTGCATATGACCAATCAATGGATTGTGCCAGTCCACCATGTAGAGAGAACCATCCGGAGCAAATTCCAGATCGACGGGACGGAAGTTCGGATCTTTGGAGTAAGCCAGGTCGTGTCTGATTTCTCCCGTAAATCCTCCCTCCTCGTCTTCCCAAATCTTGTGCTGTTTGGTTCCTAAAAAGCCAATAGTGTTGTTGATGAGAAAGTCTCCCTGGTGTTCTTCAGGAAAGTGACGTGAGTAAATGAATTCTGCTCCGGAAGTGGGACGAACCCGGTGAGTCGTAAACTCATCCACTTTATCGATTTCGTAACCGTGTGGGACTTTGGCTGACAAAGGGAGAGACCACCAGTTTTGACCACCAGAAGCATCTGCGAGGAAGTTCTGTCCCCATTCATCGTAAGCGATTCCCCAAGGATTGTTTACGTCGGTTTGCATGAAGCGCTCCAATTTCCATGAGTGTGGGTGAAAACGCCAGGCACCACCGTCAGTCATGCGTTCCGGGCCATACGGGGTTTCAACCTGTGAGTGGAGAAAGCGGCCTTCGCACATGTAAATGGCCCCGGATGGGTCAGCTGTGTAGGCGGAAATGGCGTGGTGAGTATCGGCGGAATCGAACCCGGCAACCAGGATTTCTGTTCGGTCTGCGCGATCATCGCCATCATCATCTACCAAAAGCACAAGATTCGGTTCTTGAGTTACATAAACACCTTCAGCCGCGATTTCAAAACCCATGGGTAGATGCAGTCCATCGGCAAAGATGGTTTGCTTGTCAGCCACGCCATCCTTGTTCGTATCTTCAAAGATGAGAATCTTATCATTCGGCAGTGGATCCCCTGGCTTCCAGTGAGGGTAGGATGGCATGACGGATACCCATAGGCGGCCCTTATTATCAAAGGCCATCTGAACAGGATTCTTGAGATCCGGGAAACTGGACTCGGAGGCGAATTGGGATATCTGATAACCTTCGGCTATGGTGAACTGATCCATAACCGCGACATCGTCGAGGAATTCAATCGGCAAGGTGTAGTTGGTTTCAACTTCGACCAGATCGCGTGTTTTTCGATCGTCTATGATCAGGTCGCTTTCTCTACCTTGAACAAGAGCGTGGATGCGTGTATCCCGCAGCGCGGTCATCTCGCGAAGTTTTTTTATTTCTTCCGGATAATTGACATTGCCGTAAGGCTTGTGACGACGGCCATGCACGTGCACGTCATTCAGCATTCTGTAGTCATTGTACCAGTACCAGTTTTTGGCCACAACCGATTCATACACTTTTTCGCGGGATGTTTTACTGAGAGTCTTGGAATCGCGTTCGCCAAGCAGTGCGGCGATCAATTCTTCGGCCAGGAGTTGGTTTCCGCGGTCGTTTAATAAAAAGCCATTGATAGTGAGAGGTTCTTTCGAATAACGATACCACTCCTGTGAGGGACTGAACACATCGATAAAACCAATCCCGCGATCCAACGCCACTTGACGCATGGTTTCTGCATAAGCGGCGAGTCTGCGGTTTTCCGCCTTGCCGTCGGGAAGATCGTAGTCAGCAGAGCGATTTTCGAAAGCGATGGGCGATACGAGGATCAGGCGTGGCGCCGATTTGCCATTATACTGTTGTGAAGCGGTATAGCTAATAAACGCATCCAGTTCGGCGTAGAAATTATTCAGGCCTTCGAACCCGTCGAAGGATTCATTATAACCAAAGAACGCCAGAATCGTGTCCGCCTGAACGGTGGTCAGCCATTCATCGGGCGTAGGGTAGAAGCCAACACCGTCATGAAATAGTTTGTCCGGGTGGAATTGTTCAGCGCCAGGAAATGCCCATTGTGACTTGCGGGACGAGTGGGCACGGAATCCAGGAGTGTCACCTGGAAAGCAAAGATTGCGAACGATCAGGTTTTCCTTGGGGAAACGCCGCTGCAAATCAGTTTCAAAGTAAGGGTAATGAATGATACGTTCCCCCATGCCGTTGCCTATCAGGGCAATATGTTCACCTTTCTTAAAAGAAACGGGGAGCGTGTCTGCATAAGTCGCAAGGCATGTCAGCGCAATTAGGGGAATGAGTAAAAGACTTTTAAGCTTCATAGGTGTCAGATGTATTTAAAGAGTTCGTTCAGGGGAAGAGGATTTTTAACGGATATGCAAATTGCAGCTACTTAACTGTTTGTGTAAAATATAAGGTGACTTTCGATATTAGTTTTGTAGGAGCCAGCTTGCTGGCGATATAAAATATAAAGAATTTCTGCTTCGCCAGCAAGCTGGCTCCTACATTTCTTCGAAAGAAGTTTAACTCCAGAGCTCGTCTCCCATTTCCCAACCCCGGCGAACGGGTTCCTTGATGTAGGTGTTTAGCTCAGCATCGTCGGTTTTCATGTTTTTTGTATCCCACTTGAACCCTTTACCGGTTTTTTGAGTAAGCACGCCAAGCAAAGCCATTTCAGTCAGGCGAGTTGCATATTCAAAATTGGAACCAGGCGTGGGCGCTTCTCCTTTGATCGCTCTAACCCACTCATCCACTAGGTTGCCTTTTATGCGTGCGAATTTCTTTTCGGGCAGGTTTTTGCGGAAATCTTGCCAGTAATTATCCGGATATAGTCGAGGACTGTTCGGACGAGCATTGTGAGTGATAATTCCTTTGCTGCCGATCATGGCCATGTTGAAGTCATCTCCCCATTCAACTTCACCATTGCTTGGGTTTACCTCAGGTTTTCTACCTTCATGCCAGCTCAGTTTTAGTGGATTCTTACCTTCTCTTGGAAATTCCCATTCTACAACCGACGTTTGTGGCACGATTCCAGGCCAAGGCTCGGTAATGTCTCTCACGCTGACCGAACTTGGCATTCCCAGTTCCAGAGCCCAGAAAGGAGCGTCCAATGTATGGCAGGCCCAATCACCCAACTGCCCATTGCCGAATTGGAAGAATCCACGCCATGATTTGGGTAAATAAACTTCATTGTATTTAATGTCGGGTGCTGTGGGTCCCTTCCAAAGGTCCCAGTTTAAATGGCTTGGAACGGGTTGAGAGGTAGCCGGTAAAGTTGAAGGGCGTTGGAAGGCTCTATCAGGGCCGAATCTTGGACCTGGATTATAGGCAATCACTTCGTCTACTTCGCCTATGGCACCGGCTTGATACCATTCCTTTACATAGCGAATACCTTCAGTGGCATGTCCCTGGTTACCCATTTGAGTGATGACGTTGAAGTGTCTGGCCGCTTTCCTTAACGTGCGTGCTTGCCAGACGTTGTGGACAAGAGGCTTTTCCGTCAGCACGTGCTTACCTTTTGCCATGGCATAGTAGCTTGCAACAAAGTGCGTGTGATCAGGAGTCGCGATGACAACCGCATCAATCTCCTTATCCATTTTGTCCAACATCTCGCGGAAATCCTGGAATCGAGGCACGTCCGGAAAATCTTTATACGTGCTGGTAGCGGTCACCTCGTCCACATCACAGAAGGCGACAATATTTTCATCGACCAAGGCATTGATGGAGGCCCGTCCGCGTCCACCGGCACCTATTACGGCGACATTGAGTTTGCTATTGGCTGAAGGTCCGGATTGTCCAATAGCGAACAGGGGAAGCGTTGTTGAAGCGGCTACAGCAGCAATGCCTTTTAGGAAGTGTCTTCGATTGAGTGGATTCATATGTTTGGGTGTTCTAAGGTAATTGGTGTTAATTGGATTGGGGGCTAGGTCGGATTCTAAACGGTTGAGGATTCGAACTAGTAGGTGAATGCATCTCGTAGTAGTTTCAGGCTTTTTGGAATGGCAGTTCTATAATCTTCCATGCCTTCAAACTCGAGCGAGATCCAGCCGTGGTAATTATGTGAGTGAAGCATTTTCGCAATCCGTGGATAGTCAATATCGAGCTCATACCATTGCCCACCTCCGTAGTAGGTTTTGGCCTGGACGAAAAAAGCGCGTGCAGCCATTTCTTCCAGTTGCTCGTACCGCCGTTCCAAAAAGTTTCCGGTGTCCAGAACCACCTGCAGCCAGGGCGAATCGATGGCGTCTACGATTCGTAACACGCCTTTTGCGGTAAGGCCCAGCCCCCAGTGGTTTTCCAATCCCATGACGACGCCGTGCCTGGCCGCCGCAGGAAGGCACTTTTCAAAAGCATCAATGACCCAGGGAAATGCGTCCTCTTCAGTATAACCGGGTAGGGGTGGCTCTATGCCCTTGTTGGCCATCAGTTCATCAAAACTTCCCGACGTGCCCCAGCGACCGGTGTTCACGCGCATGGCCGGGATGCCGAGCTGAGAGCAGATTTCAATTTGGCCAATAGTAAGGTCGATATTGCGCTGCCGTTTTTCTCGATCAGGTGTGACGAAGCCCTGGTGAGTAGACATGGCACAAAGCGGAAGTCCTTGGCGAAATGCATGCCGCTTGAGCGATTGCATATAGCTGTTCGAAAGCAGATCGTTTTGTTCAAATTGATAAAGCAATACCTCAACGCCATCGAATCCATATTCGGCTGCTAGATCGATACACTTATGCAGGTCGCGTAGCTCGTCATTGCGAAACCGCCACAGTGAATAGGTGGAAAGTGCGATGGGGTTGGAGCGATGGGCGGATCTATGTGAAGCTGCCTGACCCAGCGAAGCGGCCCCGGCAAATGGTAAAGAGGCAATTGACGCTTGAAGAAATTTTCGGCGGTTCATGCAGTTAGTAGTAGATTCATAAAGACGGTTCGTCCAGAGAACTTAATCCATGAAGTTGTATTTCCGAATTAACCTCTTGTTCCGCCAATTTAATTTGTAGGAAGGGCTTTATGCCCCGAGCTTTATACAAAACTTTCGAATTTTCAACGGGCACATAAGTTGACTGTAGGAGGGGAGCTTGCTCCCGATAACGAACCTCCTTTGATTTACGAATCGGGAGCAAGCTCCTCTCCTACAATTATTTAGATTTGAAAACAGTAGCCGTGATGGTGACACCATGGACCATTTCTATTATTGCTAAACGCTTCGCGCACTTAATGTCATTACGGTTCCCAATCTCTAAACCACTCTACGCCTCTGTCGCTGCCAGCGCTTCACAGAAACCCACAGTCCTGTCACAACGAGCACCGTGCCGCCCAGGGACAATAACCCCCAGAGGAATTGAGCAACATTTCCATAGGCCCCGAACGTATGCAGCCGACCGAAATTTCTGCGATATAAAGCCACAAGTCCTTTGGATTTCACAGAACCATCATTTCGCGCCAGTTCTTCTCCTGTATAGGGATTAATATAGAGCTGAATGTTGTTGTTTTTTCCGTCGCTGAAGAAAAACGCATGGGCACTCGTGGTATGATTGGAAGGTTGCAGGCCTGTCCAACGGACGTCTGCCATGAGTGAAAGGGCTGTTTCAACCATAGCATCGATGGGCAGCTTCTCAGCTCCAGCCGGAGCGCTCACAGTAGGTCGGGGTATTTCGGATGGAGTATCCTGGATGTTATCAAGAAGCGGCCAGATGTGCCGACCCCAAGTATAGGTGAAACCGGTGATGGCCATGATGATGAGCGGGATCATCGCCACCAACCCCAACGCGTTGTGCCAATCGAGGGCTTGGCCGCGTTTCCAGGCGCGCACGAAAGTCCGTTCACGCAAGGGCCACCAGAGGACCAGACCAATGATACAGGTTATGGCCAGCACGAGGGAGCTGATAGCCGCTATTTGCTGACCAATTCGGCCAGCGGCCATGTGGCGGTGAATATCTATGAGAATATGGCTGATGGAAAACCCGCCAGACAGTCTGGAAAGTTCTCCTGTGTAAGGATTGAGAAATACTCGTCCCCCTTGGCCGCCTTCCGGGCTAATGTTGGTTGTGTAGGCACTGTAGGCATGTTCTGGCGATTTGGGAATGCCCAAGTGATTGACTCGCAGGGGTGGGTTTGCGGTTTGATAGGCTTCAAGAACTTCTGCGACGGTCAGCGGATTCTCGGTCACTTCAAGTTGATACAGGTCCTGGTGTTCCCACTGGAAAATGCCTCCTTCAAAAATCAGAATGCCACCGGTCAGGCAGACCAACGCAATCGGCACTCCCGCTATCCAGCCGATCCAGAAATGAAGGTGAAACCAGATCGTGCGTTTTGTCGCTTCAGATCCTGCTGTAGGGGAATTTCCTGACGGATTATTCATGGGGCTTTTAGTTGGAGTAAGGAACGATGCGTTTCTACATGATGGAAACAATCATGGAGTCTCATTCATTGATTTCTGATGAGATTGGGGAATAGATCAAGAGGATTGAAGGATATGCTTTCGATGTCCAGATCCGTCCTTGGATGTGCAACAACCATCCAATTCGTGTTTCCCAAAAACGCCAAAACACTTACAGAATTGGACCACCCTATGATTGCCGGTTTTTGGATTTCTGGCAACCTTGAGAAATATCCTTAGCCCTTTGATCTCAAGCTGAAGTTAAACCATAGCAAGAGTAGGGTGGATCGTCCCTGAAACTGTCCGTTCCTTGGAGTAACCAATAATTGATACATTCGAATTCGGGTCAGTCCGAAATCCTGGCGAAAGTCGGGTTAAGGATCGCAAGATCACCTGGGTAACCAGTAAGGCCCCTCATGGCCCGTGGAGCTTGAGTCGGACGCACGGTGTGAACCAGGTTCTGAACAACATTTTCTAGCGTAAAATGAGATTGTTAAACTTCAACCCCCAGACTTGAATGATGCCATGAATCTACCCTTAACCGAACCGCCTTGGTACCTAATCCGTATGCCGGGTGGTTTGAGAAGGGCGGGGTTGTGAGGCCTACTTGTATCTCCATTGTGCAAAAAATTTAAGAATGAATACCGTATTATTTTCCATATTATTATTACTATGTAGCAATGTATTTATGACATTTGCATGGTATGCGCACCTCAAAGAGTTGAACGATAAGCCATGGATAATTGCGGCACTGATAAGTTGGGGTATTGCACTGGTTGAATATTTATTTCAAGTGCCGGCCAATAGAATTGGTTTTACTGTTTTAAGTGTTGGTCAGTTGAAAATCTTGCAGGAGGTAATAACGCTTTCTGTTTTTGTGCCATTTTCGGTTATGTATCTCAAAGAGCCTTTAAAGTTAGATTATTTATGGGCAGGGATTTGTCTTATGGGTGCCGTATTTTTTATGTTTCGCAGTAAATTTGCATAAACATACAGGGAACCCAAACAGGACCGTTGCTTGACTCTTGAATCCACACACATTGTCTGCGGTTTCTGCCGCAGGGTTTCCTTTGTAACCATTATTTGATCGCGACCCGGTCCTGGTTTTACCGAGATTGACCTTTCATTTCAAATTAGCATACTCCCAGAATGAACACTCTGAAAAAGGTTGATATGAATCCTGTGAAATTTATCCGTCGCGATCCTGCTGAAATCGAACCTTGGGCGGAAACTTGTGGGGCCATTCGTTGTGTGATCGAGGAGGCGGATGGCGCGGCAGGTGAAATCCATCATGTGGAAATCCAGGACGCGAAATTGCACCTTCACAAGAAAACCGATGAATTTTACTATATCATCGAGGGAGAAGGAACCATGGTTCTGGATGACGAGGTGATCGAAGTTCACCAGGGGGTGGTTGTTTATGTCCCACGGGGAGTCAAACACAAGGCCATCGGAAATCTTAAGGTATTAACTATCTGTATTCCTCGGGGAGTCCTGGATGATGTCCACGAGTTAGAGTAGGAGATAGCAGGCCATCTGGGCTTCAGTCTTTCTACAGTTTTGAAAAAAAAGTTTTAAATGGTCACTATTTCTGTGCGGTAGCGAGCGAGCTCGTCCCGATCAATTTCAATGCCCAGGCCGGGTCCGGTAGGAACGGCTATTTGTCCGTCCTTTTTATCCACCAGAATCGGTTCTGTGGTGAGGCTCCAAATCGCACTTTCTTCAGGAAGGTGAAGCTCAAATAATATCGGTGGAGCGAACTCAGAAATCGAAAGTTGTGGAATGGTAGCTGCCCAATGCATTTCTGCAACGATGCGTATGGGGCATCCCCAGCTGTGTGGAATCAGCCGTACACGGTTGATGGTACAGGCGTGAGTGATTCGTTTCCCACCAGTCAGTCCGCAATCCACAATATCCGGTTGTACGATATCTACGATCTTCTTGTTGACGTAATTTTCTATAGTCCAGTCGACCGGAAGAAACTCTCCGCTGGCGAGAGGAATGCGAAGCGTATCCTTGAGCCGTTTGTAGCCTTCGATGTCCCACTTGTTGATCGGCTCTTCCCAATACTCCAAATTAAATGCTTCCAGTTGGCGACCTAACATAACGGCCGTTCCATCGTCGTAGGCTCCCGGTGTTCCCGAATCAATGCCAAGGTGAATCTGTTCTCCGATCGCCTCTCTGACGGCGGCGACAATTTCCACATCTCGAGCAGGTCCATAACCGGTTTTTATCTTGGCGGCTTTATAGCCAAGCTCTTTCGTGCAGTGACTTATCTCATCTGCCCAACGCTTTACTTCGCCTTCCCAGGAAGGCTTTTGATATCCCGCCGATGCATAGGGCATGACTCGATCGCGATACTGTTTGCCGAGAAGCTGACTGATTGGTTTACCAACTGCCTTGCCAACCAGATCCCAGAGAGCTGTATCAAGTCCTCCTGGCGAACCTGCGTTGCGTGGCATCTTGTGGTATTGAATTTCGTTGAGCTCCGTGAGTTCGTCGAAGATAGCTTCTACTTCAAAGGGTGAGCGACCAATGACCAGCTCCGGTTTTTTTGAAAGAATATCACCTGCCCATCCGCCTTCTCCCCAACCGGTCAAGCCGGCGTTTGTCGAAACCTCCACGATTCCGGCACCCATATGAGAAATTCTGAAAGGATCGGGCGCTGCTCCGTATCCGAGAGGCTCCGCAAGCTTTTGGCTGATTCTATGAATTTTTATCCCAGTGATTTTTAAATCTGAAAGCGCCGAATTCGATAAATTCAATTGAGCCAGAAGTGAAGTCGTTGGATGGTAGAGTAGGGCGCCGGTTCCCATTCCGGCGGTCTTTATAAAGTGTCTGCGATTCATTCCTAAAAAATTAGAAAAGAAATCTGATGGGGTCGAGCAGACTTATTCGTTTAGAAAAAAAACTAGTGGGAAAGGTCGCCCAAAAGAGGCCGTGTCAAAATGAGGTCGGTCATCGATTTCGAGTATTGTTCACCTCTAAGATTTCACAAATTTGCCTGCTGTTTCCACCGTCAAGTCCTGAGCGCGCCAACCTTTTCTTGCGGCAACATCGATCAACTTGGACGCTTCAGAATTGTCGTTGGTTATTTTCATGTTCTTTGGATCCCAGACGACGGACTTTCCTGTTCGAATAGCCAGAGTACCCAACACAATGACTTCTGTTAGTGGGGCAGCGTAATTGAAATTTGAACAGGGTTGTTGCCCGGTATTGATTCCATTGAGCCAGTCGGCGAAAATACTTTCCACCCGTGGAATGGATTTCGGAACACGTTTGCTCGGGTTGGAGCGGTACTCCTGCCATTTGGAGTCGGGGAGAAGTTGTGGACTGTTGGGGCGCATGCCTGGGTGGTAGATGGCGCCTTTGCTTCCGATCATTATCATTCCATCGATAGGCATTTCCATTTCGCCGAGCATCTGAGGCTTGATCGGAACAGTAGGACCTTCATACCATTTCAATTGAACAGGTGGTTGGCTTCCGCGTTTGGGAAATTCGTAGGTTACGATGGATCCGTTGGGTGTAAGCAAAGGATCGACTCGTTCCACATCGACATCGACTCGCGTAGGATATCCCAGGTCGAGTGCCCAGTAGGGCGTGTCTATAGTATGGCAACCGATGTCTCCAAGGCCGCCGCAACCAAAGTCCCACCACGCTCTCCAGGTGAACGGATGCAGGTCGTCGCTGTAACCAACATCCTTATCGATGGGTCCTTTCCAGGCATCCCAATCGACACCTTTCGGCACTTTGACTTTGGGAGGAAAGCTGGTGCTGGTAAGTCCTTTAAATCCAAATCCTTTTTCAGGGCGATCGGTCCAGCAAATGACTTCTTCCACATCGCCTATGAGGCCCGCTTGGTACCATTCTTTGACCAGGCGTGCTCCTTCAAATGAATGGCCTTGATTGCCCATTTGGGTGATCAGGTTATTTTGATTGGTAAGATTCTGGAGGGTGCGCAGCTCGGTAACAGAGTGAGCGAGGGGTTTTTGGATAAATACATGTTTACCCATCGACAGCGCCATGTGTGCAACGGCGAAGTGTGAGCTGTCGTGGGTGGCTATGCCGACTGCATCAATCTTGTCGCCCATCTCCAAAAACATCTTACGGAAGTCCTGGTAGATTTTGGCTCCCGGGTAGAGTTGCTTACAGCCATCGAGAAAATTGACTGGCTGACGATCAATTATTATCGGGGTCCGACTTGGGTCATTACGCAGATCTACATCGCAGAGCCCGACTATGTTACATTCGCCAATGAAATTGGATAGGTTACCTATGCCTTGGCCTCCGAGGCCTACCCATGCCAAATTAGGTTTCTGGCTGGCGTGTGAAGCACCAAATCCAAGCTTGGGGAAAATGAAAGGGGCGGCCAAGGACGCTGCGGCACCTTTGGCAAATTGTCTGCGGGTAATGTTTTGGGTCATTGAATATATCTGAGTTGAACTGGTTGAGGTTAATCATGGATATTGCATGTAGGAGCAAATTTATTCGCGACTCATACATCGAAAACCCTCAAGTCGCGACTAAAGTTGCTTACAAAAGGCGGAGGGATTTTTTCAGTAGTGAATCAGCCCAAAGAATTCTGTTAGAAAAGTCCACCCACTCGCTAATGGAAAATCGTTGGATCCGGTAGCTCAGATTTTGACATCTTTCAATATCGCACCCTCCTCAGTCCCGAGCAAACATCCTGACTTGTGTCCCAAGCTGATTTCTCTAGTTATTTAGGGACCTCCGGTAAACTTCTTTCTTTTAAGACAAACGATGGCCAAGCATACGACCTATCAACCTGCTATCATGAAAACAATTATCTCTCGTTCTGTTCTGTTTTATGTAATCTTTTTAGGGGCTATAATCGGACATGGCGCTGATAGAGATACTACCAGTCAGAAAGGATCCGTAGGTCTGCGATTCACTCCCGAACCGGAAGGGCGACGCCAAATTATGGTCGAGAGTCGTGATGGCTCTTTCCGGTGGCGCCTTAGAGCCCCGGAACGAATTTTCTGCGACGAAGGCGTTTTGGTGGGTCACGATATCTGGCGGGTGCACACGCCGGTATCCTGGTCGAATCCAGGCGAAGGAGTCTGGCTCTTTGAACGAAACAACAAGGACGACACAGCAGGTGCTGTGAAACATTCGATCGACTATCAGCTACAAATCGATCCCATGCCCTATGGCGCACTCCTGACCTTGTCGGTTAAAAACACAGGAGAGGAAGCGCTTCACAATATAGTAGGCCACATTTGTCTTGGCCATTTAAGCGATCCCTTTCGTGATCCGTCGTTTCAGCGCAGTTACCTGAGATTAGACGGTGAATTTCGGAGCCTTCAGGAGACGAACCGTGGGTCGGATCCGATTAGGGCTCACTATCGCGTCAGTGGATTTCCTGCTATCAAACTTTTCAACAATCCGGACAATCGCTTTTGGGGCGCTCCTTCACCGGAACAGGCCGACAGCGGGCTGATTCTGACTCTTTCCGAATCAAAAGAAAACCTCGTCGCTCTCTGGTTCGATCCGGCCGGCGAAGTTTTTCAAAACTCCGATGAACCCAACATGTGCATCCATAGCGACCCTTTCTTTGGCGACCTCCAACCCGGTTCGTCCAAAGAGGTTCAAGGCAAGCTGATTTTGTTCAACGGAACCTTGTCCGAATTCGAAACCAAATTCCTACCCTGAGGGTCATCCCTCAATGCCATCGCAGCGTGAGCATAGCCGAAGCCTTTTCAGTTAAGCACCACAGTTATCCACTGCCCTCCATTTTAACAGACTTGAGTCCTTGGCGAATTGTCCTACTAATTGAACAGGTTACACCCGTTTCTCTCCTTCCCTAATGGATAACGAATCACCTACCAATTTTACTCATGCGCTGTTGGAGGATTAATCAAATGACTGAAATAATTGAAATTGACAGATCTGATACAATTATACATCGTGATGTATGATTAGAACGCAAATATACCTCACCAAAGACGAGCACCAAGGTGTCACTCAATTGGCCAAAGCATCTGGCAAAAAGCAAAGCGAGGTCATTCGTGAAGCGATTGATGAGTTTTTGGGAAAGATCGGTCCACAGGACAAATTATCAAGGGTTCGAAAGGCCAAAGGAATTTGGAAGAACCGAAAGGATCTTGACCTGCGCTCTATTCGGGAAGGATTTGATCGTTTCTAATATGTTAGTAGATACTGACATTCTCATCGACTACCTGCGGGGCAATCCGAAGGCGGAAGCCTTTGTAGAATCGAACCTCGACGATATGACCATCAGCTCAATTACTGTTGGCGAACTTTATCAAGGGATTAAAGAGGGGGAAGAACGTTCTGCTCTGGACAGTATGATCTCGGCCCTGAACACAGTACCTGTTTCGGAAGATATCGCCAAGGAAGGAGGGTTGATGTGTCGGGAATATCGTAAATCCCATGGCATTGGATTGGCCGACTGCCTGTTAGCAGCCACAGCCAAACACCATGATCTTCCATTGCGGACCTTAAACCTCAAACACTATCCGATGTTGGAAAATATCGCTTCCCCCTACAAAAAGTCTTAAACCAAACTTTTACTATAAACCTGATTCTCCCTTTGGAAAACAAATCCCCAGATAACCCCGAAAAGAAGCCGTAAGGCCTCACCTCTTCGACAAGCTCAGGACTGGGCGCATTCTGCCAGGAGCTGAAGCGCCGCAAGGTCATGCGGGTGGCCATGGTTTATGCGGTTGTCGCGTGGTTGATGATTCAGGTTTCGGCAACGGTGTTTCCACAGCTAGGCATTCCCGAGTGGGCGGCAAAGTTGGTAACGCTGCTCCTGCTGATTGGATTTCCCATTGCCATCATCCTGGCCTGGGCGTTTGAGCTGTCGCCAGACGGTATCAAAACCACCAAGTCCGCACGAGAAGAACAGGGCGAAGTACCTGTATCCAAGAAACAAGAACGCAAACGTAACTGGTTCTCGATCCTCTTTGCAGCGGCTGTTCCAACGCTGATCTTTGGTGCCTTAGCCATATTCTTTTACATCCGTTCTGACTCTTCCCCCTCGTCCCTCGCCTCTCGTCCCCCGTCCCTCGAACTCATCGAGTTCGACAAATCCATCGCCGTTCTCCCTTTGGCAAACATGAGCCCGGACCCGAACAACGCGTTTTTCGCCGACGGGGTTCATGAGGATATTCTGACCAATTTATCTAAAATCAGAGACCTCCTGGTCATTGGGCGAACATCCACCCTGCAATACCGGGACACGGTCAAAACACTGAAGCAAATCAGCACCGAGCTCGACGTGCGCTACCTCCTCGAAGGGTCGGTCCGTAGGGAAGGGAATCAGGTTCGTGTCACGGTTCAGTTGATTGATTCGCAAAAAAGAGGACACGTCTGGGCCGAGAACTATAATCGAAGTCTTGAGGACATATTTGCGATCCAGGCCGAAGTCGCCCAAACGATTGCGGAAAAACTCCACGCCGTATTACTGCCCGAAGAGAAAGCGAAAATTGAACGCCGTCCCACAGAGAACCAGGAAGCCTGGGATTACTTTCTACAAAGCCGCCAACTATTTGGGAGAGATAATGACATCCCACTATTGGAAAAAGCGGTCGCGCTTGACCCTCAATTTGCAGAAGCATGGGCTGCACTAGCCGCCAACCGAATGAGAGCTTGGTACGGAACTGCAGACCAGGAACTTCTTACTAGCGCGAAGTTTGCCCTGGATCAGGCTGAACGCTACGGACAAGGATTGCCTGACATACCCTGGGCTAAGATTTTTTTTAACGGCACGGATGAACATAGGAATAATAATCAGGAAGACATAGAATATCTCCTCGAGGCCTTGGCTATCGATCCAGGATTTATCGAAGCTCGACGAAACCTCGGAGCGAGATATGCTCAATCGGGACGTTTTGCTGAGGCGCAACATCACTTGGAAGCAGTCCTTCGTGCTGATCCCTTTCATCGGGCTGCAATCGCCCAACTAGCCGTCACCTATAACTTCGCCGGGACTCCGGATAAGGCGCTGGCCTTGCTGGAAAAACATCCCGAATTCACCTATGCAAAGGCATTAATAAATTACCTGAATTCGGGAGATAAGACCGCATTTGCTGCAGTCCTTGTCGATGAAGAAGCCCAAGCCAAAAAAGCTATATTGGAACGAAAATTCCGCAGTGCATTGGAACAGCGTGAGCTCATGGAATCAACCATAGCCAAGGTTCGTGAGCGGACCAGCCTCGAGAATTGGAAATATAAGCAGCAAGTCCAATGCGAGATACAAATAGCTATCGCTTACCTCGTCCTCGGCGACCACGACAAAGCCATCGATATCCTGGAAGCCGCCAGCAAGATGGAAGGCCCCATATTCCTCAACCGCGAGCTCGACGTCTGGTTCATGTTCGACCGATTAAGGGGGAATCCGCGGTTTGATAAACTCTTGGAGGATTGACGAGAAAGAAGGTTTCCTGTGGGGGAAAGTGCAAGCGTTGTCGGGATTTCGCGATCATAAAGCGAAAATTGATACATTGACATCACTAAATGAAACATCATGATGCCTAATCATGAGGACCACCTTAACTATTGACGATGACTTGGCCCATAAATTGAAATTGGCGGCATCTCGTCAGCAAAAGAGCTTCAAGGAAGTGGTTAACCAGACTTTGAAGAAAGGCCTTGGCAGTTCCTCCGAAAAAGCGAATCGAGGAAGAGTAAAACTAAAGACGCAGGCTCTAAGTTACCATAAAGGGGTCGACGAAGTGCGCCTTAAGGACCTGCTGGATGAATTGGATGTGGACGAACAGGCGAAGTCGTGATCGTCCCGGATGTAAATATCCTGGTTTATGCCCACAATAAATCCTCCCGCTTCCACGCATCTGCTTTCGCCTGGTGGGAAGAATCGCTAAACAGCGATACGACTATACTCCTTCCCAACATCTGCATCAATGGCTTTGTCCGGATCATGACTCACCCAAAGATTCTGGTTGAACCATTAGCTGTGAGTGAAGCATTTGAGATGGTGGACATTTGGCTGGAGTCTGAATGTATTTCTTTTCTGGCACCCGGGTCGCGCCATTTTGAATTTTATAAGGAAGTGTTGTTGGAAGCAGGCGTAGGAGGAAAGCTGACAACCGACGCATATATCGCTGCAATGGCGATAGAAAACCAAGCTACTGTTTATAGTAATGACAGCGATTTTGGTAGATTCTCCGGACTGCGATGGATCAACCCTTTGTTGAGTAGTTGATAATTGAATGAACGCTCACCGAGGTGCCGAGAACGCAGGGAAAACAAAACGGAATGAGCATGAATCCTTACTCTCAAATAAACGAATGAATTTCCTCAATTAGGAGAAAATGTATTTTCATTTTGGGAGTATTGAGTCAGGATGATTTCATTGGCTATGGATCGAAAAATTCTAAAGGCATGGGTTGCGGCTGTTCTTATCGTTATCGCGATGGAGTTTTCGTTGTCCGCTCAAGAAACTGAAAGTGTAGTTGTAGAGGCGCAACCATTGGCGGCGAACGTGAGTCGATTGCTCGAGACTCTGGATTTTCTTGGTGCTCCGCTATCAGATTCGATAGTGGCTCCCCTCCGAACAGCAGTGACTTTGGAAGATACAAAGGGGATTCAAGCTATCCTGGATAAAGCGGTCCTGTTTGTGGTGGATATCAATCCCGAGGTGCGGGTCAAAGTGCATCGGGGCCCAGGTCCGTCCATTCTGCAACAAGGAGGTTATACGCCCTTCCTGGTTAAGATCATTAATCAGGGGACGACCACTCAGCAACTGCGGATCCGAAGTCCACAAGCCGGGCAGGTTTATGGTGGGATGTCCACGCTCAGCGCCACTCGATTGCAGCGAACTCAACTGAATGAGCTCGACGATAAAGTGGGCGATCCCAAGAGGTTTCTTGATTTGGAGATGTATCAGCAGTCACCTATGACCAGGAATTTAAGTGGTCTTGAGGTGGAGTATGCCCTTGCGCTGATTTACAGTCGCGATGCGGGAAAACGGGAAGCGACCCTGGAGTTCGATGTGGGGCAGGGGACTCAGGACATTGGTTTTCGGGCGGAGCTTCCGGTCCTGTTTGACATAAATCCGGCTGTTCGCGTGCGATTGAACATTCGGGATTATGATGGAAAAGCCACTGCCGCACGTTTGGTGTTCAAGGATGTGTCGGGCAAAGTGTATCCGCCACAGGCAAAGCGGGTTGCTCCGGATTTTTATTTTCAGGAACAGATTTACCGGAACGATGGAGAGGACGTTTTTCTTCCGCCAGGGAAATTGATTTTGGAATCGAGCCGAGGGCCCGAGTACGTGGTTCAACGTAAGGAAATTGAAATTTCTAATGCGGAAACAGCCGAACTAGATATCAAACTCGAGCGATGGATAAATCCGACCGAGTTTGGTTTTTTCGGTGGCGATCATCACATCCATGGTGCGGGGTGTGCTCACTATGAATCACCAACCTTGGGGGTTCGTCCAGAAGACATGTTTATGCAAGTGAAAGGGGAGGGGTTGAACGTAGGATGCATTCTTACCTGGGGTCCCTGTTTTGAATTTCAACGGCAGTATTTTTCTCCGATCGTTAAGGAGATAAGTGAACCCATGACTTTGTTGAAATACGATCTGGAGATATCTGGTTTCGGGTCGGCCTCTCTTGGTCATGTGTGTCTTTTAAATTTAAAGAACCAGACCTATCCCGGGTCGGATGGCACGAAAGAGAAAGGCTGGCCGACTTGGACAACTCCCGTCATGCGTTGGACCAAAGAGCAGGGAGGTTATGCCGGGTATGCGCATTCAGGAAGCGGCTTGCAGATCGACGCTGAGTCCGCCGGTAAACGATTGTTTAGTCAGCTGAACACAAACGGAGATGAAGTGCTCGATCAGGACGAAGCCATCGGAGGTTTACTTCCTTATACTTTCGCTAGAATGGATCAGGATCGAGACCGTGCCTTGACTGAATCTGAATTAAGGGAGGCTATCGATAAATCAGCAGATGAGCTTCCCAATCTCGCTATTCCTGAAATGAATGGAGTGGGGGCGATGGAGATTTGCGTGAGCACGGCGGAGGGGGTCTGTGATTTCATCTCGGCCATGGATACAGCCCGCATTCCGGAATGGAATATGTGGTATCATATTCTCAATTGTGGGTTTCCGTTGAAAGTAAGCGGCGAAACGGATTTTCCCTGCATGAGCGGTGGCCGCGTGGGGCAGGGGCGAGTGTATGTTCAGCTCGGGAGACAGTTGGAACTGGACTTTGCCGAATGGTGTGCAGGAATGGCTAAAGGGCGATCCTATGTTTCGGATGGATTCGCTCATGCCCTGGAATTCAAGGTGAATGGTATTTCTCCCGGATTTGGAGATGTTTCTTTGGCCCGTTCGGGTCAAGTGGAAGTAGAGGCAACCGTTTCTTTTGCACCCGAAACTCCTTTAACGGTCGCGCAAGGAGGAATTGTCCCACACGTGGGGCCGCGTTTTGTCGGTGACACGGTTACCTTTCATGGACCTGTTCCCACGGAGACAGTATCCGGCGGTTCACGAGAAATGGAACTTATAGTGAATGGCGAGGTGGTTGCTTCTCGGCAGGTGCCTGCCGATGGAAATGTCCATAGGCTGCGTTTTGTGGTTGAAGTTGAAAAAAGCAGCTGGGTTGCCCTTCGCCATTTTCCTCAGCTCCACACGAATCCGGTGAATGTAATGGTAGCTGGAAAACCGATACGGACCTCTCGCGATAGCGCGCTCTGGTGTATCGAGACCATCCATCAACTGTGGCGTGCACGTTCGGACAAGATTGCCGATCATGAAAAGGCCGATGCAAGGGCTGCCTTTGATCGGGCGATCAAAGTTTATGAACGTATTGCCGATGAGGCTGCATCTCAATGATCATTTTTATCTCATTCCTCAATGAAACGTCGTGAATTTCTTCTTTCCTCCGTTACTGGATTACTTGTTGGCTCAGCTCGAATGACAGCTCAGAACAATAAGACCGATTCGTTCGCTGAAGCGTGTAAGCTCATCCAGAATCAAGTAGATGTCGGGATACTCGAATCAGCTGTTTTGCATGTGAATAGAGGACGCAACTCACAATTGCGCGCATTTGGAAAGGCCCAGTCCGGTGATGCCATATTTCTGATCGCATCGATCACCAAGCCGATGACGGCGACCGGGATGATGGTATTGGTGGATAGCGGTGAGTTGAAGTTGTCGGATAAGGTCGTAACATTTATTCCGGAGTTTTCCGAAGGAGATCGAAAAGACATTACGATTCAGCATTTGCTGACACATACTTCCGGTTTACCAGACCAACTTCCCGAAAACGATGAGCTCCGTAAGCGGCATGCGCCTTTGAATGATTTTGTTTCACGGGTGGTAAAGACGCCTCTGTTATTTAAGCCGGGAACGGCGTATAAATACCAAAGCATGGGTTTTCTCCTGGCGGCCGAAGTTGCCCAGCGAATTACCAACCAGCCCTTCGCGACATTTTTGTCCAAAGAGGTGTATGAGCCGTTGGAAATGAATAGAAGTGCCCTGGATCTGGGACCGTTTAAATTGTCCGAAACCGTTCGCAACCAAACCGAATTCGCTGCCCCAGAGTCGGGTTCCGGGTCGGTCGAAGCCAAAGACTGGGATTGGAACAGTCCCTATTGGCGAAATCTTGGAGCCCCGTGGGGTGGGGCCCATTCGACTGCTCAGGACATCACTCGCTTTCTTGGAAGCTTCATCAATCCGGATGGCAAAGTGCTCAAGGAAGCCACGGCTTACAGGATGATCCAAGACCATAACCGGGGATTGGATAAGCGAAGGGGCCTGGGATTTGATTTAGGCACGGACAGCTTCGGCGAACACTGCTCTGAATCCACCTTTGGTCATGGCGGATCCACAGGAACATTGGCGTGGGCAGATCCGAAGACTGGAACTTCCTGTGTCATCCTCACGTCCTTGCCTTCCCGGAAATCGAAGAGTCTGATTTTGCAGCCAGTGAGTGATTTGGTTTCGTCTTGAGCTGCTGAGTTTATACTGAAAATCGAAGAGGAGCTAGTGTGGATATTTTCCTTAGAACCTAAACGTATTCGTAAGGAAAAACTGCTGCTCGTTGGGGATACGGATTAAGGCAACTCGTCCATCCGGATTTATCGTTACCGGAATATCATCGTCGCTGTTTTTCCGGTACAGGTTGCGAGCGTTGAACTGGATGCTCCATTCGAGCTTCTCTGTTATCTTTCGTGTGTAACGAAGAAAGAGGTCGCCGTTCATTTCGTCGGGGCCATAGAAGGGGTTCGCCACGTCTGGCACCGCTTCGCCGGTTTCATTCCAGATATCGGTGTATCCGGCGGACACCTTGTCCTGGTAACGCAAGGCTCCACCCGCACTGAAGCCCTTGAGAAAACCTCCTTTAAAGTCGTAGCGGGTCAGCAGGTTGATGCGCCATTCCCGTTGCTCTGGTGAGGCGATACCTTCCTGGGCTTTGTCGATCCTTACTTCGCGTATGATCTCCTCGAACCAGTAACCGATGGTTGTGTCTCCCTGGTTGTAAGGATCATCACGAATGTCATAAAGTCCCAATGATTTGACCCTTTCGAGCGTCTCAAAGGCCAACGGTATGGCCAGGGGACCCACGTTCGATCTCACCGTTTCCTGCTGGGAAACGTTGAGCGAAAGGCTCCAGTTTTCCGTGATATTCCCGATCACTTCCAATTCAGTGCCCCTGGCCACGTAGTCCTCAGTCCCAAAGAGGCGTCCGTCGTAATCATACCAGGCCCAGAAAACGCCTCCCCCAATGACGACCTCTCCTGTCTCGTTTTCATATTCTTCCTGAGTTATCATCCGGAGGTTGTATGTTTCCTGAATCCGGGGCGGTAAGATTTCGATGATCCGTTCATAATATTCCTCATAGGAATTTACTCCGATCAAGTCGGCATCGGTTCCGGTGGTTCTCTGGCGATTATTGGGAAAGGTATCAGGTGTCAGCAATTGATCTTCCGCACTGGGAAAAAGAGGGATCCCGTTGAAGTCTGCCGCTGCAATGAGGTTGATGTTCCAATTCACCTCGCCTGGTACCAAGGTAGCAGCCTGGAAAGCAGGGGCCTTATTCCTTACCGTTTCGAAGTGGTTGAATCGAATGGTTAGCTGCTTGTCGAACAAGCTGAGGGTGACTCCCCATTCCCGCGTATCGCTCCGTGTCTGATCTATAAATTCATTGAGGATGTTAACTATTCCAAAATTGGGCTCAAAGCTGTCTGCTTCGTAGTAGTGAGCGCTTAAGTCTATTCCTGCTGGCAGATTTCCCAGCCATTTCTCCGGGTAGTGCGCTACCAGACTCCAGGTCGTTGTTTCACCTGTCGTGTCCTGTATCGGTACCTCATCCAATACCAGTCGGGCCTCATTGTAGTTTCCGTCGGTGATGTTGATACCGGGATCGTCCAGTCGGTAGCCCAGGGAACCGGTTGGTCCGGTGAACTCCTCGTTATCAATCGGATGCCATAATCTGCCCCGGTCCTTGCGCACCCCATAAGTCGTAACGATAGAGTCCCACAACCAGTGGCTCTGCAAACTGGCAGCTCGGGATTCAATGTTTTCTTTCTGTATATAGGCGTTTCTCAGGTACTCGATAACCTGCCACTCATTGATCGCTCCCTTATCTACTTCGGGTCGATTGTCGAAATACCAGACGCCAAAGGTATCGCCTAGCTGGGGAAGAGTCAGGTTGAGTGGTCCGGTGATCCGAAGATCCTTCGGGCTGTCCAGATTTCTAACATCGGGTCCCAGATACACCTGGCTTATTACCTGGCGCGAAAAAGAATCGTTTAGACCCCCTGAAATAAAATTTTCCGCTGGCTGGTCTCCTTGATCTGCCCACCAAGCTCCACTTTTGGTTCGGGATGTACGCAGTTTTGTGTGGTCTTCATACAAGCCAGTGAGGATATGAGATCCGATTATTTCTCCCCAGGTATTGTTCCAGTAATCTCCCACATCCAGCTTTCCAAATACAGTGGCTCGAAAGGTTTCCCAATCCGAGCTGGACTGCGAAATGGGAGCGCCGCTCGAGAGGGTTACGGGCCTTCCGACATTTTCATTGGGTGTACGGTCGGGTCTTCCGTCAAAATCTCCGTCGGCTGGCGCGAGTTGCGAGGTGGCATCGATGAAAATAGTTTTGCTATTGCCTCCTGAAAAGGGATTGAAATCCGTCTGGTTGCTGTGCTGACGATCGTAGGCCAGTTCGATGCCCGCATTTCCTCCGAAGAGGTCCTGCTCCAGGATTAATTGTTTGGCATCAAAGTCCGTTTCCCCCCAATTGGTGTTACCTTGCCACAGAAGATTATGGTAGTCGAACACCGCACGATCCTGAACATTCAGATTATTGAAGCCGGCTCCTACACGGACAGGACTTGACCAACGAAGATTCTGTTCTTGAAAATTATCCGGTCTCCAGCGGCCCATCATCGCTTGCACGCCTGTCAAGTCGGGGTTCTGCCATCCCGCTATAGTTCCGGCAGCCGAGCCGTTGAAATTGACCGCTGATTCCAAGGTGTAGGGAATCCATCCGTGAAAGTTTTGCCTACCTTCTGTGGTGATGCGGTTGTATTCGGATTTGGGGACAAAGGTTCCTTCTATCGCAGCATAGAATTCTGGGGCAATGTTTGCCGGGACTTCCACGAGGCCTGCTTCAATGGCACTCAATACCCATTCCTTTTTTACAGCGCCGTTGGGGATATCTTCCAGGCTCCTTCCGGGCACACTCAGGATCCCGTTCAAAACTTCCTGGCCTCCTATGCCTTCAAACCAGGAGGAAAAGCCATCGAGGGGCGGCACCACGTCGGGTGGATTGCGGGTAATCTCGCCCTGTTCGTAATTTCCGCGAAACCGCGTCTTGCCCAATACGGAGGATCGCTCGTTGGTAAGAAGAACGGCATCCCAGGCGGTAAAGAAGCGTGACTCTTTTTCAAAGGCTGGGTCCTGCTTGAACTGAGTGGATTCGTTGAGTAGGGAAAATCTTAGGGCCAGGCGATCCTGGACCAAGGTCTTATTAAGATCCAGGGTTTGGCGATGGCTTCCACGATGATCTACACGCACTGCCACTTCTCCGAAATTGGAACCGATTTGCGCCTTGGCAATCGTGCTTTCAATGACCCCTCCTGGTGAGCCAATTCCGTACAGCATGGTATTCTGCCCGCGATTAATCGTAATTCGCGAGGTGTTGTAACTGTCGAATGGCAGGTTGGTCCGGAATAAATCCCGGGTCAGAATGGCGCTGGCCAGTCCGCGAACTCGTTGTTCTTCCTGGGGGTTGTTTCGCGCATTTACGGTACTGGCTGAAGAACTCGTTTGGGAGATGTTACCTTGAACGCCACCTACTTCCATGATCCCCACCATGGACAATAGAGATTGCCCATCGGTTGCTCCCAGATCTTCCATAAACTCTTGAGTGATGACTGATATGGAGGCACCGAAGTCCTTAAGCTCAGTATTGATGCGCATGCCCGCTGTGCTGTTCACGACTTTGTATCCACTTTCCTCGGATTCCTGTACCTCAAAAGGACTCAAATCAAAGGGTTCCTCTTGGTCGTCGTTTTGTGCAATCACATCTAGGGGAAACGATAGGAGACTACTACAACCAGAATGAGTAGATGGGTTGCTTTGCCTAGGATGGCTAAGTGGGTATACTTCATGAGAGGCAATAAAAGGCTGTTGGATGAGTTAGGCCTGTCAAAAAGATATGCGATATTTAGTGCACTTTGAGTGCCAACTTTGTGGCGCAATGTTCTCGATTTTCGTCAGGAACGTTCAACGGATCGATTTCGTTTTTAATGTGGGAGGCAGCTTGCTGCCGATTGGGTGAGTTTCGATTGGATCGATTCGGCAGCAAGCTACCTTCCTACATTCCAAGGCGTGAAAAGGAAATAGAGGATCTGTTCAAAAAATCTCCGTGACCTCCGTGAGAGAAAAGGAATTGCATTTGTGCTCGTTTGATAACTTGACATTGTTACGGATAAACCGTAAATACGGAATAATGAAAACCACGTTAATAATGAGCGATGAATTAGTTCGTCGAGCGAAGGCCAGAGCAGCGTTACGTGGCCAGCCTTTGAGCCGCTATGTCGAGGAAAGTCTTGAGCGGGCATTGAAAGAGGATGAAGCCTCTTCTTCCAATGTGAGTGACTGGCTTGACAGTCTTCCGAGCATTTCCAAGCAGGCATCCAGAGACTTGAACAAGGTGATTGGGAGCAATGACTTTCGTTCAATCGATCCAGACATGTGGAAATGATTCTGGATACCAATGCACTTTCAGCGCTTGCTGAGAAAGATGACCAATTGATCGAGCAAATTATGAGTGCTCCCCGTCTGTATGTTACTTTGATAAGTCTTGGAGAATATCAATACGGCATAAACGTTTCTAGGAAGCAAAAAGAGCTTACTCGATGGTTAACCTTGTTGCTTGAAAAGGTGGAGGTGCTTTCTCCTGGAATGGACACGCTTCCACACTATGCGGATATCCGACGCGAGCTGAAAACAGCCGGGACTCCCATTCCGGCAAACGATTGTTGGATTGCCGCATTGGTTCGACAGCACAAGATGAAAATCGTTAGCCGGGATCACCATTTCGATAGGGTTAAAGGTGTCCGGCGTCTGGATTGGTGAGCGAAGATACATGTCGCGCCGTATCGAAGAGAAGGAGGAAGTGCTTAAAAACTACGCCGTTGCTAGCCCCCTCGCCCCATGCCCTTCGCCCCATGTCCTTCGCCCCATGTCCCGTTTCACGACACTCCTACACCATTCTGTCTTCCATCTCCGATCTTCCACCTCCGAGCTAACATTTCGTATTGAAGGGAGGTTCTAAAACTCCACACTCTTCTTTTGATGGATAAAGCGTCTCCCTCTGACAGTGAAGAAGACACCGTACCAAGCGACCAGCTGTACGAGGAAATCTATCAGGAACTCCGCTTACTTTCTCACTCACTCATGTCCAGCAGGTGACAACAGAGCAGGTGACAACAGGGTCATGCAGGTGACAACAGGGTCATGTCTCTATTCTTGACAAATGAGATTCGCCTGGCTGAACACCTCAAATTTAGATTTCTTTTAAGATTATCTATCAAGAATCGAGACACGACCCCGTACGCTCCCCCTCAGCTTTCCGGCGACTTCCTGGAGATCGACTTCAGCACCTTAGCTCCCGGGGCATTTTTCAAGGTGGTCTTCTCGGACGGTGGGGGAGGAGAATAAGTGGTGACTTTTGGGTGAGGTTTTTTGGACCACAAATGTGGACTGGATATTTTTGATGGCCGTTAACCAATTTATCCCGATGTGGGCACTTAAAGCGGATGTAATAAAATCTGCTACTCTACTTTGATCAGATGAAAATGGATTGGATCTCGGAAATGGATTGAACGATGATCTTCTCGCCCACGGGGTAGCTTTGAGCCCCTGGGTAGATGATCCAGAAATGGTCGAGCTTGAGATCGTTGAGTGCCGCGGTCATTGCCTTGCTGCGTCGGGGGGCGTCACCGTATTTAAATTCCGCGGCAAAGTTCTTGCCGTTGTGCTGCCAGAAGAGACCCACTTCGAAGTGATCCGGAATTTATCGCGATCATGGACATAGTGGAGACGGACATGGCAGAGCAATTGGCTAATGTAAGACGCATGGAAGCGAATGGCGCGCTGGCGCAGATTCCAAAGCTGTCAGATTAGCTCCAATATACCGACTTGGACTGCATTGGAATCAATCCGATACACACTCAATGAAGATCTGTTAGAGATTGATAATAGCAACTTCGCCACCAGCCGTTCTTCAGAATTACTTTGGGATAGAGCCCGGGAATGAAACATGAGGTGCTTACGGAACTCTGAGGACTTGACATATAAGTTGACTTACGGTTGACTTATTTCATGCCCTACGAACCCCTGTTCTCTATCACTTCACAGCTGTTGTCGCTGGTGGAGGAAATCGCTGCGCTGCGAGAGCGCATACAGGGTGCGACGGTGGAGCTTTCGTGGATACCCGCCTTGCAGAAAGACACGCGCACGCGTAACGTTCATGCGTCTACCGCTATCGAAGGGAATCCGCTGACGCTTACGCAAGTGCGAGCTCTGGAGGAAGGTCGGGAGCTTACTGCTACAGACAGCCGTTCCCGACGCGAAGTGCTAAACTATTTTGTCGGATTGCGATTTGTTGAAAACCAGGCGAATATAAAAAAGATTCGGCACGAAGAGCTGTTTGAGCTGCACCGGATACTAGCCGATGGGGTAATGGATCAGGGTGATGCAGGAACGTACCGGACTATTGGGGTTCGGGTGGGCAAACATATGCCGCCTGCTGCTGCCGAGGTTTCGGGCCTGATGTTTGAACTTCTGGAATGGTGGAACACCCGGTCCACGAAGCTTTCACCAGTGTTGAGCTCGGCTATACTCCACCACCGATTTGAAACCATACACCCCTTTGCCGATGGCAACGGCCGCACAGGTCGGGCACTGGCCCTGTGGGAACTGTACCGGCGTGGCTTCGACAGCCATCACATCTTTTCGGTGGATGAATATTACTGGGAGAACCGCCCGGCCTATTATTCCGCCCTAGACGCCCCTCGGAAGTCCGGCGAGGACCTTTCGGGATGGTTGGAATACTCGGCTGAAGGAATAAGGCAGACTCTCGTGAAAGTGTGGCTGCGTGTTCAGGCGTTCAACATCCAATCTCAGGAAAAACTCGTTTTACGCCCCAGGCAGGAACAGTTGCTCAACCTGCTTAGGGACCACGGCAGCCTCGCTCCCGCTGAGCTATGGGAAGCCCTTGCGGTATCCCGGCAAGGTGCCATGAATCTCCTGCGTCCTCTGATAGATGCCGGCATCGTCGAAAAGATCGGCGGAAAGAAGACTGGACGCTACGCTCTAAAACAAACCAATTCCGATTTGACTTCATGAACAAACTGAATGGGACAGAGTGACAACAGAGAGTGACAACAGGAGAGTGACAACAGGAGTGACAACAGGGTCATAGGAGTGACAACAGGGTCATGTCTCGATTCTTGACAAATGAGATTCGCCTGGCTGAACACCTCAAATTTAGATTTCTTTTAAGATTATCTATCAAAAATCGAGACACGACCCCGTACGCTCCCCCCGACCCCGTACGCTCCCCCTCAGCTTTCCGGTGACTACCTGGATATTGACTATACCTCTCTGGCACCCCGGGCGTTTTTCAAACTGCAGTTTGCAGGTGGAGAGGAGTGACTCTTTGAGGTGAATGGATCTGAAAGATAATTAAGCGGGAAGGAGCATTGAACTCTCCAATATGGCCGTTTTTTTCCTCTTGAAAAACCACTTGCTTTTATGTGATGACGGTGCATGATGACTCAAATGAGAACTATCATAGAAGTTCCGGATGAGGTTATTGAAAGCCTTGATCGTGTCGGTCGCATGCAAAAGCGTTCCCGGGCAGCCTTGATCCGCGAGGCGATAGCGGAGTATTTACAACAGAAATCCCTGCCCGCATCGGATGCCGCCTTTGGCTTATGGAAGAAAAGGGGCCGTGATGGATTGGAGTATCAGGAAAGTCTGCGGTCTGAGTGGGATAGGTGATGAAGGCCGTTTTTGATACGAATATCCTGATTGATTATCTGAATGGGATCGAAGCCGCATCCAAAGAGCTTTCGCTTTATCAGACCCGTCTTATCAGTGTGGTTACCTATATCGAGGTATTGGCGGGTGCTTATGAGCCTGAGGAGGAAAACATAATTCGAGGCTTCCTCTCATCACTTGAAGTGGTCGGGTTATCAACGGAAGTTGCAGACATGACCATCCAACTGCGGCGGGATCATCGGCTCAAAGTGCCAGATGCCATCGTTTACGCAACGGCAAGAGTCGAGGGTTGCATGCTGGTATCCAGAAATACAAAAGACTTTAAGAGCGTGTGGCCCGATGTTCGCGTTCCCTACTAAATCTAGGTCGGATATCTGGAATCTGAATGGCGGGTAATGAATCGTCTGATTGGTTTCAAAAACTCACCTACTGACTTCTCCTTGGTCTCATGATCGTGAGATCATGCAGTCTTCCAAAAATGCAAATCTGGGGATTGGCGTTCCCGGCGAAATACTGTTTTTGTGCTCTTTGCGCTCTTTTGCGGCTATTGCCTGTTCTATTAAAACCGAGGGCCTGGATTTGATCATGTCAAAGCGACGGTCTTTTCGAATTCACATTCATCTGTTCTTCCAGAGCGTGTCCCAGGGCAAGTAATTTACCTTCACCAAAGAGTGTACCCCACAAGCCAATACTTGCTGGAAAATTCCCCATTTCTCCTTCGACTACTTTCGTTTCTTCAAAGGCTGTTTGAATCTTTCGATCTGAAAATCCGCAGGGTAGCGTGAGTTGAGGGTGTCCGGTGAAATTGGTGATTCTCAACATTCCGCCGCCAAAGTTGTCTCCGATAATAACATCTACCTCCTGGAAAAGCATATGCATGTCTTGCATGAACAAGCGCCTGAGGCGATCGGCTTGAATGTAATCCACGGCTGGGACTAACCGGGCCTGCCGAAAACTGTTTGGCCAGGCTTTATCTACCTGCCAACGAAGCTCATCATCCCGGTTTGAAAGGGTAAGTTCTTCGAATGCTGCCGCAGCTTCGACATCGAGTTGTAGCATGAGTGGCTCGGCATCCCTTGCAGGAAGTGTTATCTCATGTAATTGTACCCCGATGGTTTTCAAGGACTCCAGCACCTCACGGTTGACCGCATGTTTTTCTTGATCGCTGAAGAACAGTGGATCGTAGCCAACCCGAAGTTGGGTTAAATCGATGCCCAGATCGTAGCCGAATTCCGTTGGAATGGAGGATGCGTCGTCGGAGTCGATTCCATTGATTGCCTTGAGGACCAATGCGGTATCTTCGACCGATTTACAAATGGCGCCAATTTTGTCGAGGCTCCAACAGAGAGTCATGCCACCGGATCTTCCGACCCGTCCAAATGTCGGGCGCAATCCCGTCACTCCGCATCTGACTGAAGGGCTGACGATTGAACCCAGTGTTTCAGTTCCGATGGAAAAAGCGACCAGGCCAGCGGCGGTTGCGGAAGCCGAACCTGCGCTCGAGCCCGATGAGCCTTCTCGCGTATCCCACGGATTACGCGTTACGCCGCCGTACCAGATGTCTCCATACGCCAGGGCTCCGCAGCTGGTTTTACCCAACAATACTGCGCCGACATCCCGAAGTTTTTTGACTATGTGGGCATCTGACTCAGGAACGTTTTCTTTATAAGGAGCAGCTCCCCAGGTCGTGGAAATTCCTTTGGTGTCGAAAAGATCCTTCAATCCGTATGGTAGCCCATGAAGTGGTCCGCGGTATTTTCCGCTTTGGATTTCCTCATCGGCCTGTTGTGCCTGTTGTCGTGCCAGGTCCGCAGTTACCGTAATGAAACATTGCAGGGTTGGATTGTGCTTCTGAATGCGTTGAAGGTAGAGCTCGGTAAGTTCGAGACTCGATATCTGTTTGGATTGAATCCAATGACTTAGTTGAGTGGCGGGTGCGAAAGCGATGTCCTCTTGGTTTGTTGGTAAGTTGCTCGATTTGGCCGCCAAACGGAAAACGTCGTTGTCTGAATTGTATTTCACTCCCGGCAGTCGGGGATCAAACACTTGTGCCGGAGCGAGGGAATTCGGGTGGTTTAGGGCTCTGGTTTTCCTCAATAGGTCGATCTGGTCGTCAAAGCCCGTCAGCAGTTGGTCCCACTCTTTTTCCGTATAGTCGATGTCCAAGAGTTCCTCGACCGCGTGGGTTGGTTTGGAAACCGTTTCATTGACCGGAGTCGATACGACCTTCGGAGTCGTTTCTTCTTCTGGTTTGATATCCGCAGCGGGCAGGTTGTCCGCTTTGGGTTTACAACCGCCAACCAGAAGTCCCAGACTGGCTCCAGTGGCGGTGATGAAATGGCGGCGGTTTAGCGTAGCATTTAACTTTGGCATGCTCCATTGTTAGAATGACCCGATGATTTTATCAAGATCAGGTTGTTGGGCTGGAACGGTGAACGTGAACTGTATTTGGGCTAGTGGAAGCTCAACATCGACGTTTTCTACAAACCTTGTTTTTTATCCGTCACATCATAGACCACAAGGAAGAGATCTCCAAGCTGGTGACAAGCGGAAGCGCTTTCAATTTGTCCGTCATTATCAAAATCGGCACCGAGTCTGGTGTAGCCGGTTACATAGAGCTTGTTTCCATCGGGTGAAAATCCTGCCGCGTTGGCTACGTCACTATCTCCTCCCACAATGGTAAACACGTGTTTGACTCGTCCTTGATCATCCAGAACAGCAGAAAACCCTTCAAGTCTTTCATCGGGGTCTGCTTCGCGTTCAAGGATTCCGTCACCGTCCAGGTCGAGGTCATTGGCATAGGTTCCTGTGATGACGATCCGGGTCTTGTCTGCTGTTACATGGCTGGGTGAAGCGAAAAATTGACGCGCCCAGATGGTTTTTCCCATTGGGCTGGCACGAATAAGAAAGGCGTTTCCATCAGCGTGATGCATGTATTTTCGATCTCCCATGCTTTGTAATTCCATGTCGATTTTTCCATCGTCGTCCAAATCCGTTGAACCCGTAAATCCACCAAGCACCAACAAGTCTCCGTTTCCAGTTACAGCCATAGAACCGATAATTTGCATCGCCGGTCCGGAAATAATTTTTACCCAGAGCATTTTTCCGGATGAGTCAAATTGAGCATAAAAGCTGTTGAAATCGGTCTGTGGAGTAACACTGCTTTCGCTGGAACTGTTGATTCCCAGGCTGTCCGGAGAACCATCGCCATCCAAATCCAGCGCACCCTTACTGTAGTGACCACCGATATAAATTTCACCTTGTTCGCCCAGTCGGATTGCCCGTCCTGATACGGTGGCATCTCCTCCCAACACTTTCGCCCAACGCAGGTTTCCATTGGGATCGAAGGAAGCGAGAAGAGCAGAGGACTCACCCATTGATGTGGCATCAATCGTACCGTCGCGGTCAATGTCCACCGCTCCTCTTATGGTTCCAATAATAAAACTGTTACCCTCTTGATCACTATCGATGTCGACAAAATCATCGGCGTCTTCTCCGCCAAGCGGTTTTGCCCATAAGGTTTTTCCAGTCGCGTTGTAGCGGACAATAAATCCATCCATCTTGCCCGCTGAAAAAATGGTACCACCTGCAATGCGCATACTTTCGCTGAAATTACCCACGGCGTAGACTCCATGCTGGCGATCTGAGGCAACACCATAAGCCGCATCTGCTTTGGGTCCCCCGGGTCCCTGGACCCAACCCTTTTCGTTTTTGTTTTCCTCAAACCACTTCAGGATCAACGGATCAGGTGAACCAAATGTTTGAACATCCACAGAACCGTCGCGATCCAGATCGAGACCTCCCCGGGAACCGGAAATGAGGACCCCGCCATCGGAATCTACTATCAGATCGTTACCTTGATCGGTACAACAGGGCCCCAGCATCGTTTGAACGGATACAAAGCGATATCCTGCTTCCTCAGCTTCAACCGTAATTGAAACTACCAATGTAATAATACACAAAAAACGAAAAAATTTGAATGGAGGTTTACGCGGCACCCAACGGTTCATCTTTTTTGGTAAGTGAGTATTGTGATTTTGTCTTCGAGCTGAAGATTCGAGAATTTGTTGGCGAGTAGGGAAAGTGTGAAGCATAAGATGTGTGAACTAAAACTTTTGAGTGGAATCACTTGATTCGGGTGCGAAAGAAATGCTGAGTTGCTTCCACGTTTAATGGCTGCTGGTGAACGGCCATCCCTTGTTCGTCGAGCAGGACTTCCGTGATAATATCCCAACCAATAAATTTCAACGAAGATTCCAGGAAATAGGCTTCCCCCGGATCTCCAATAACAGAGAGGGTTGCGGAGTTGGTCCCTTCGGAAAATTCCACAACCAGAGTTGGCTCCTCAGGCGCATCTTCGCCGGGTCCGGGTTGGAAATCAGTAAGCGTAACGTCCTTCTCCGAGTAGGTGACGAGGAAGGAACCCGTGTCGTCGACCAGGTGGACCCGGCCCCCGTTCGGCGCGTTGGAAAAAGCGCCGGTGATGGTGGTGGCTTTCAGGATGGTGAAGCTGTCGGAGGCCTGGATGGCGCCGGCAAAGTCATCCAGGAAACGGACCAGCAGGTTGCCATTGAGTGTGGCGGTTCCGATCACGGCGAGCTGGTCGTATTCCGCAGGCGTTTCGGCTGCGTTGGTTTTGCCACCCAGTTCCAGGTCGATGATGCCGGAGGCTGTTTGAGTAAATTCACCGGTAATTGGGAAGTAGCCAGGCGCGCCTGTTCCACCTGGATAGAGGTAGCCGGCGTTTTCGAAGCCTTCGGAAACCGCGAAGCCCTTTTCGTAGGTCACTGACTCAAAGGGTACGTTGCCTTTTGCTATAACGATGGATTCGTTGAGAAATTGCAGGGCTGATTCAATTTTCCCATTGGATTCGTTTTCAACCTTGGTTGCGTTCAGTCGCGCCGATTCACTGAGCAACTTGCCTGCATTATTCAAGGCACCCGGAAATTCGAAATCGCCTTTGAAAACGACATTGCCACCGGGTTCAATCAAGTCGGGTTGAAATTGAGGAAAAGTTGCTCCTTTGTGAAATTCAACTTCGGCACCAGCTCCAACTCTTTTGATGGTATGTCCGGGTATGTTCAAGGTGCCGTTTTCGAAAATCACCCATTTCCCCAGTTTCAAAGTATCGTCTTCGACCGTATCAATAAGGTTGGTGAGAGTCATCGATCCGGAGTGGGAGCCAAGGATGAAAACAGTACCATTGTTCGGATGGAATCTACTCGAAACATTGACATTTCCTTCCGCGGTAACACTACCGTAATTCATGAATGTCCCTGGTCCAAGAATGGATGAGCTTCCGGAGTTGACACCGAAACCACCGTGATTCTGGAATTCACTGCCTTCTGTCAGGTTGAGGCTTCCTGTCTCCATGGTTACTGTCCACTCGTTCCGAAAAAATCCGTTTAACGTACAGTTTCCCTCGATTTGGACCCAGGCAACAAGCTCGGTGGTATTTGAATTTACGTTTAAAAAGGCTGGTATGCTAGAGGTTCCGCCTTCGATAGTTCCGCCGTTCCAGAAAAAAAGACTCTCGTTCATAAAGCTTGCCCCAGCCGCTGCCTTTAATGTTCCCAATAGATCAACACCCCTGGAAGTTTCCAAAAGATCTTCAATATAATATTGACGAAAAAATACTCGATCCCCCGGATTGTTCAGCGTCCAATTTGCATTGGAGGAAATAACAAATTTTCCTCCTCCCTCGACTTCAACTTCAGACCCCAGTTCTCCTGAAGTGAAAGTGCCTGATTGGAGTAGAAGCCGGCTGCCTCTTGCGGCTATTGAAAGCTTGGTCTTATTACTGATTACACCTCCCGCGTTTAAGAAAAGGTCTTTGGTGGCATCCGCTTCTACCGCGATCAATGCATTGTTGAGTGCTTTGATAGGAACATGGATGGTCGAGGAAAGTGTGCTGCTTGCTTTTTTGTTTAACGAACCAAGAACCACCAGTTCGTTGACTCCGCCACCGTTGACAACGTTTCCGTTGAACAGGTTGTAGACGGAGTTTTCCTGAATATTGATCGTGCCGCCCGCCAACTGCAAGTCACCGGTTTGATTTACGACACCCGCTGGATTGTTTACCAGAGTTGTCAGCAACCTCTGTCCCTGGATTTCCAAAGTGCCCTCGTTGATGTATTCTCCCTCTCCCTGGACATAGGTACCATTCCACAGGGCTTCACCAAAACTTAGATTGGTAACCGTGCCGTTGATTTCGACGGTGCTGCCATTGGCAAAATAAAAACCGCTGGTTGAGTCCGGAAACGTGAGCCGTGAGGACAGGTTGCCGTCGACCACCACCTTGCCTACGCCTGCGAAGACCACATTGCCCACGCCACTTATTGCGGTGTCTTGAGTGAAGGTGATCAGCTGCCCGGCGATATTTTGGAATTGCAGGGTGGAGTTTCCAGCCACGCCAATCGAACCACCTTCAATGTCGGATGTTTTGATGATATTCAGCTGGCCATCCTCAATATTGAAGCTTCCTCCTTCATTGGTCATTGGAATCTCCATACGCGCGATGCCACCGCCCGTGCGGCCAATGGTTCCGCTTCCTTTGTTGATGAACTCAACGCCTTCGGATGCGTCGCCGTTGAGTTTCGAATTGGACGCCGAAAAGTTCCAGGTGTCTTCACCTCATAGTTTCAAAAAATCTAGATGTGATGAAGAACAAGGCGCAGTTTGCAAGCAAGCGCGGGAGCGTAGTATTCTACGTAACCAAGCGGGTTGCGGGCTGGAACGCAGTTATTCGCGCATGTTGATTTTAGCCTTCGAAAGGGCAATTTTGTAACGTCACTAATAGTGGTGATTGAAAAGTTTATACTAATATCCATAACACACTGAATTTTAATGAGATAAAGCCTGCTCTTTCAAAGGCGATTGAAACATTAGGGTAGACATAGCTGGAAACAATCTTTCGCTCGATCCTCAGCCGCGAAAGCATGCCTGACAATTCCATTCTTTTTCATGCTTCAATGGAGTCTTTCACATCGCGAATTCCAATAGATGAGAATTTGGTGTATCATTCGTCCTACAGAACCATAAACCTTGAGTCCGTAGATCAAATTCGTCTAGAATCTGAAAAACCAATTATTTACCCCTATGAAAACATTCATCATAAGTATCATTACCTTATTCTTCTTCATTCAATTATCCGCACAGTTGGACCAGCAGGTTGCGGACTATTTCAAAAGTAATCCGGAAGCGGACGCGAATGGCGACGGAAAGTTGACGCGCGAAGAAGCGCGAGCCCATCGCCAAAAAGCACGACAACCCCAACAAAGTAACACCCCCGCAGAGCGCGACCCCTCCCAAGGCGACAACCTTGTTTCTACATCGCACATTCCTGGAATTGATATTCCAGAGTCAATTTCTCCGGTTAAGGAAGTGAAGTTGAAATCTGCGGACGGTGTGGATCTGAGCTTTGCCTATCGAACCCCGCCAGGGAAAGGGCCACACCCGACCATTCTGTTTTTCCATGGAGGAGGAGGCCAATCCAATCTGCAAGGCCTCAAAAACAATTTACTGACCCAGCCAATTCAGACACGCTTCCTTGAAAAAGGCTTTATAACCATCGCATCTACAAGAAGGGCGTATTGGAAAGGCAACAACGAAAGCCCCACCGGCTTTTACGATGCAGTCAACGATGCTGCATTAATTGTGGAAAAAGCAAAAACACTCCCCGGTGTGGACGCGGACAAAGTGATCCTCTATGGAGGCAGCGGCGGTGCTATCCTGGCTATCGTAACCGCATCAAAAACTGACCTGGCCTGCGTCATAGCCGGTGAACCGGCCACCGTAGTTCCTCTCGACCCCAGAACCGGTCAATCAGCAGGAACGTCCGATTACAGAAGCATCATGGAAAATCCCCAGGAGTTGTTTACCTCACAACGGCAATTAGAAATGCGCGCGTGGATGAAAGAAATCACATGCCCGGTTTTGGTTTTACAAGGAAACCATGTCGGTCTTTATAAAACCAATTTCGAAATCCTGATCCCGGAAATGAAAAAACTGGGAAAAGACATTTCCAGTATTTCATATCCCGGCGTGACGCACGGTTTCTATTGGGGCACCACGAGAACCGGAGCCACCCTCGAGACCGTGGAGCAAATAATGAAGGATGTGACGGGTTTTATCAATGAGCACCGGGCGGATTAAAAGTCGTCGATCAGAGTTTGCGCGTTGAGCAACATCGGCAAAGTGGTCGTACAGAGAAACAGGATGAAGGTCCGGAGGAATCGTGGGTCACACCAAATTCCGCCAATGGGAAGTAGCAGGAAACGAATCAAGTGGTGCATGCTGTGATTAATTGAAAACAATAATTGGTTTGAATTACCAAATTTTTAGCCGCGTTGAGGCAGAGCGTCAATGTCGGAACCGATTTAAGTCTGCTGTCACGAGAGACAAAAATACAGCCAAACAATCTCAAATAATATCAGCTCACAAATCGGCTACCCGGATTAATTACTGCTTAGTTGACTTGAAAAGAAATATCATCGCGCATCACCGCTATCCTGTCCCATTCTTTCGAGCATGGATAAAAATTTGAAACGATTTCGTTTGTTAATTGCAGCTACAGGAGTGCTCACAACTTTTGTGGCATGTTCACCACAGGCTCCTTTTCTAAAATCCGGACAGCGCGTTGTGTTTCTGGGCGACTCAAACACCTACACCCAGCAATATGTGAACTTCATCGAGGCGTCGCTGCTGACACAGGCGCCCGGGTTGAAGTTGGATATCCTGAATCTGGGTCTGCCCAGCGAAACCACGAGCGGTTTGTCTGAGCCGGATCATCCGTTTCCCAGGCCCAATGTTCACGAGCGTTTAGATCGAGTTTTAACCATCATGAAGCCAGACATCGTGATTGCCTGCTACGGCATGAACGACGGCATGTATTACCCGCAAAATCCCGATCGTTTTGTAGCCCACAAAAACGGAATCAACGAACTGATTAACAAAGTCCACGCCTCGGGTGCAAAACTGATTTTGCTTACACCCCCACCCTTTGATCCCTTGCCTCAACGCAAACAAGGAAAGCTCCTGCCGAAGGATGCTCCCAAGTTTGCCTGGTTTTCCATCTACGAAAACTACGACTCCGTCCTGGAAGACTATTCGAATTGGCAGCTATCTTTGAAGGATGATCGTGTTGAGGCGGTCATCGACATTCGCGGACCGATACTCAAATACATCGCCGAGCAAAGAAACAGCAACCCTGACTATGTTATGTCCAACGATGGCGTACACTTTAACGAAGACGGCCACCGAATCATTGCGAACAATCTACTCAACTATTGGGGATTCGATTCCGCAGTGAAAGTCGATCCGGCTTTGCAGAATTTGGTTTCAGAGCGACAGCAATTGTTGCGCGATGCCTGGCTCACCCATTGCGGACACAAACGCCCTAATACGAAAACAGGCTTTCCACTTGAAGAGGCTCAAAAAAAGGCCGCGCCGATCTGGGAGCAGATTCAGGTCCTTGTTAGGTGATCAACACATCAACTCCACCAGATGGGGAGATCCAGACCTTTGAAAACCGGATAAGTTTTATAATACAGGCCTTGTTCCCAAGGAAATTTCGAGTGAAAGATTAATGGGCCGGGTGCAGGAGTCTTTAGCTGAGAATCGATTCCAGAGATGCCAAGCTTGGGCTAGGCGTTCCCAGGATAATCGCAGCTGAAGCAGCTACAAATTATTTGTATTAAGTTCCATATGTGAAAAGCCCTGCTCAGGCGCGGGCCTTTTGCAATTCCTCCTTTATGCGTCTGGCTACTACCTTTTCTTGTCCTGGGACCATCATCCAGGTAGTAATGTTGACAGAATTTTCAGCCGGACGGGCGACAGCGATTGAAGGGGAACCATCACGTAATGCTGTTTGAAATTCGGTACCCGACATAGGGAATCTGGCAGTATCCCAACTAATGTCCAGTGTAGGAACATGGTTGTTGATTTCCGGCACATAAATTTTGGTAGTGATGCCATCCACCGAGGAAGCCGCACGTTCAATCAGATCGATCTGTTTTTCCCAGAGTTTCCATTCCTTATCCAAATCCATTTTCAAAAATGTCTCCAAGGCTATCCACATCGCGACGATCTCTTCCTTGTTTACTTTCATTCCGCGACCAATTCGATCGCCGTTGGGAGGAGCGTTAAAACGCGCAGCCTCGATCAGGTCTTTTCTTCCATACAACAACCCGGCACTTTGTGGCCCCCTGATACCCTTACCGCCGGAAAACGTGACGAGGTCGAAACCCATATCGATGTACATCGAAAGCCGATTCTTTGGGGGCGTATCGGCAGCCGCATCGTTTAATGAAGGAATACCATATCGTTTTCCAATCTCTGCAAACTCCTTGTCCTGCACCTGACCATCGTTGTTCGCATAGTTCGTAAAATAAAGCATGGCTGTCTTGTCGTTAATCGCGTTGATCAGCTCGTTCCGTGTTTTAACAACGATCAATTTAACGCCACAGTTTTTTATAGCATGCGAATAACCGATAACATGCGATTCCTGAACGATTACTTCGTCCTTCATACCACTAAGATCATTGGGAATCCTCTTGGCCTTGTCGTCATCGGTTCCGGTTAAGATACCTGCGGTCCCTAGCGTCATTGCCGAAGCAGCACCGGCCGTTACCATGGCCGCCTCGCAACCAATCATTTCGGCAATCTTCTTGCCAACGGCGTCCTGCAGTTCGTTGAGCCCCACGTATTCGTTTGACGCATAGGTATAGGCATCAATGACCTCCTTGGGCATCAGGCATCCCGTCAAAGCCGTGTAGGTACCAGCTGCATTTATAAATGTTTTCAGCCCAAGCTCCTTGTAATAATCTCTTTGAGAGTGACTGGCGCCGGAAACTTCCCTGCCACCTATTAATCCACCAACTGCAACTCCTCCAATTACTGGTAGACTCGATAACTGTTTTAGTACTGTTCTTCTGCTTGGCATAATTTTTCTCCAAATTTGAGTGAATGAGCGGCACTGCGAGGACGCAGTAGCCCTACCTTTTTTGGTCGAATTGGTAGGGCAAGAGCATCCCTGTCGCATCATGCCGAAGCCTTGTGCGAAGGCAGGCTCTGCCGCCGATATTTTCTAGTTTTGAGACATTGTTTATCAGTGAAATTTCTATCGTTTTAACTTAACATTGCATCGGGTGGTTGGCCGATCAAACATGGGCCTTTTTAAGTTCCGCCTTCACCCGAGCACCTACGGTTTCGAGCTGATCGGGTTGCAACATCCAGGTGGTGATGTTAAATCCGTCTTCGTGAGTTCTAGCAATCTCTATGGATGGTTCTCCATCGCGGAGAGCTTTTTGGATATCAAATCCAGATGCCGGGATTTTGCTCCGGTTCCAGGACAACTTTAAAGTGGGCACATTGTTGGGACGCTGAGGAACGAAGTTCTCGGTTATTACTCCGTCAATAGGTGAGAGAGTATCTTCTAACCAATCGATCTGTTGTTTCCAGAACATATGCTCCTTCTCCACATCGTGTTTCATGTACCTTTCCAGTGCGATCCACATAGCAACCATTTCTTCCTTGTTTACCTTCATTCCCCGACCAATACGGTCAGACGTAGGAGGTGCATTGAACCGTGCTGCTTCAATCAGATCTTTTCGACCAATCAAAAGCCCGGCGCTTTGAGGTCCGCGAATTCCTTTGCCACCGGAAATGGCCACCAGGTCGAAACCCATATCGGTGTATCTTGACAAACTCTCTTTTGGCGGTACTGCGGCAGCAGCATCATTAAAAGTTGGAACGCTTCGTTCCTTTCCTATTTGAACAAACTCCTCCTCTTGAACCGAGCCGTCAAAGTTGTGCACGTCAGTAAAGTAAAGCATGGCCGTGTTTTTATTGATCGCATTCAGCAATTCCTTTCGCGACTCAACAACCACCAGCTTGATGCCACAGTTTATGACTGCGTGAGTATACCCTACAATATGCTCTTTTTGCACAATCACCTCGTTTTTCATGCCACTGAGATCAATCGGGATACGTTTAGCTTTGTCCTCATCGGTGCCTGTCAAAACACCGGCTGTTGCCAGGGTCATGGCAGAGGCAGCTCCGGCGGTAACCATGGCGGCCTCACAACCCACCAAACCGGCAATCTTTTTGCCGACAGCATCGTGCAAATCGTTTAATGAAACAAAGTCTTTAGCGGCCTCCGTATAGGCTTCCAATACTTCTCGGGGCATCAGGCAAGCAGTGAGAGTGGTGTAAGCTCCGGCGGCGTTAATAAGCGTCCGAACGCCCAATTCCTCGTAGTAATTTCTCTTCACGGATTTTTCTGCAGCGAGTAACTTTGTCGGTGCCAACCCACCAGCAGCAAGCCCACCTAATAATGGTAGGCTGGATAGCCGTTTTAGTAATTTTCTTCTGCTTATCATAGGATTTTATTGGTTTGAATTTCGGCGCGATCGGCGATCCCACCCTACCTTTACTTCAGGAACATGCAGCATTGGTGGTGACACCATTGAAATTGCGTAGGCAATCGGCTCGATGCCTCTCCATATTTGATCCGTCAATGTGTGAAAAATCGTCAGCAAGCTAACTCCTACATTCGCGTTATCCGAATCTAAGGGTAGGAGCCACCTTGGTGGCGAATCGACGTAGCATTGACGCACGACATTTCCGAGTGAATTGCGGTCTTGACCGGATCGAGATGTCGAGCTTGACGACTGAGGAGCGAGGGAGCGCACAATGTTGCGTGACCGAGAGCGGAAGGAGGAACACTCGGCAAGTCGACCGGAGGATGAATCTACATTGTAAATCAAGGATAGATTAATCATAACAATTCTTTAAATCTCAGTTTTCTTACCATCTCGGTAAATTCATATTCTCAAGGCTGCAATTCCACGATCATCTCGATCTCGACCGCTATATTACTGGGCAGAGATCCCATCCCAACGGCGGCGCGAGCGGGCTTGCCCATGTCACCAAATATTTCGGTCAACACAGCTGTGGCTCCGTTTATTACCGCAGGTTGTTGCGTAAAATCTGCCGTGCAATTCACCATGCCGTGTACTTTCACAATCCGCTTTACCCGATCGAGACTACCGATCTCCTCTCTCAAGGATGACAATAACGCTATCATCGTAAGACGTGCAGCATGATAACCTTCCTCGATGGTCAGGTCTTTGCCTACCTTTCCCTGGACAGAACCGCCTTCCGGTTTTCTCGGTCCATGCCCTGACAGAAAAGCAAGATTCCCGGCAACTACGACTGGTAGAAAGTGATCATTTGCCTTTGCTCCTGTATTTAAAATAATTCCTGATTTCTTTAAATTCGCTTCAAAGCTCGAGCTCTCGTGATGAGCAGCGAAACTCGTATCCGTATTCTCTTTTCCGTCCTTAAAAAACGGCGAAAATATGAATAGAAAAAAGCCCAGGAAGGCGATGGCGACAACTGATATATTGACTGTGTTTTTCATTTTGGTGGATTAATAAAATTGAGAACTTCCGATCGTCCAGGAGCGGACGGAATTATTGCTTCATCCCACTTTTCCATAGAAATGCCGTTCAGGTCCCATACTACTTTTCCGTCGAGAATCGTCAGTTCACAGACCAACTTTTCAGTCCCATCGAACCGGGTATTAGCGACGTCGATGAATCCAAACTTTCCCGCTAATTTTCGAAGAACAGCGACATCGGCCAAAGCGCCGACACTGAGGTGGCCCAGGTCCTCATCCATTTTGATGACCTGCGCAGGCTTCCAGGTAGATGCCAGGATTACTTCCTCCAAAGTCATGCCAATATTTAGCAATTTTGACATGACGTTGAGCTGATTTTTCATGCCTCTATTCATGCTGCCAGTGTGAAGATCGGTGCTGATGGTTTGAGGTCGCATGCCTTGTTCAAGAGCCGGAATAGCAACAGACCAACGAAAGCTTCCCGCACCGTGTCCTACATCAAAAATCAGACCGCGCTTAATGGCCTTTGGAACAAAATCTTTAAGTTTTCCCGATTCATCCACAATCGATTCCCGACCCAAGGCATCTGCAAAGCAATGAGTGTAAATGTCACCAGGTCTCAATTCTTCCAGGAATAAATGTTCAATTGAAAGAGAAGGTTCAGACCTACCAAAATCGACCATAACAGGAATGTTCGCCCAACGACCTGCCTCCACCGCCTTTCGCACGGGGATCCAATTAGGACCTTTAAAATGAGCCAGCTTTATCCCGACAATCTCATTCGGGTGCTCAAAGGCCATCATGGCTGCCAATTTGGGATCCATATCACCAACGTCTTGCTCGTCGGGATCCCCGCTCATTCCGGAACCCACAATATTGAGAAACACTTTTATTCGTGTCGTGGACTTGTCTATGGTTTGGCGTTTATAAAGCTCGAAGTTCCTCCAGCCGGGTCCTCCTGCGTCCACCGCGGTGGTCACTCCATACTGCAAAGTAAATCCATCGGGCGGCAGGGCACTGAAACTATTTGCCAGGTAATCCCCTTCGCTCGTTCCCCAGAACATGTGGGCATGCAAGTCAATCAAGCCTGGCGTCACATACAGGCCGGATGCATCGACAATGAGCTTTCCCTCATTTTCAGGAATATTCACCGCAACCGCCGCAATTCGGTTACCGGTAATCGCCACGTCAAAAACCCCATCGATATCATTTTTCGCATCAATGACATGCCCACCTTTAAGCAAGATGTCATAGTTTTGGCCAAACGTTCCTAGGGGCAAAAACGCACAAAGAAATCCTAAGGCAAAGTTCTTAAGTTTGGTTATTATTTTCATTCGTAATTTTATTAATCCCATAATCATAAAAACTAATTACCAAGACCATTCGCAGTCTGCTTGAAAGAATCGTCCAAGCAAAGTACTCGGACACTCAAAATTATCCCGCGATAAAATTTAAATGCAAGGTTTCTAACAGATTGCCACAGCTACAATTTGTATTTAACCATCAAATCGCTTTCTTCAAAGCAAGATCCCCAACCGAGATTGATGAGCATATATACCCCAAATACCAGTCATCGAAATTTTTCGTGTCAGCACGCATTAGCAAAGCACCCTCTATCAAATAAATGATGACGGTCCTGAAATTCCAAATCCGAACAAAAACCGCAAAAGAACTCCCCACGGAACAGTCGTTATTCAAAAGATTGGTACAGCCATGGCGCGCAGTGTTGGCGTTTCTGTGCCTGTTAGTATTTCCGCTCGTATCCAGGGCTGATCGTACCGGGAAGGAAGTTTACACCACGCATTGCGCAGTTTGTCATGGGCCCAACCTGGAAGGCGGACAGGCTGCAAGTTTTATTGATGGTGTTTGGAATTACGGTTCCGGAGATGGTCAACACAGACGTAATATCGCGTTCGGTATTATAGGAACTCCGATGGTGCCCTGGAATACAGTTCTGACAGACCCGGAAATCGATGCGGTTCTGGAATACATTCTCAAGGTGGAGGCGGAACTCAGGGTCGAGCCACCTCCACCTCCCAGCCATTTCGATACCGAACATTACCGCTTAAAAATCGAAATAGTGGCGAAAGGCCTAAGCAAACCATGGGGAATTACTTTTCTCGACGATCGGACAGCGGTGTTTACCGAGCACGGCGGAGCGCTACGCTTACTGATTGATAACAAAGTTGTGGAGCAACCAATAGCAGATACTCCCCTTGCAGTGATGCTGTCGGACGATGGAAGTATGGGATACCTCGACATCGCAGCCGATCCGAATTACGCCGAAAACGGTTGGATATATCTGGTCTACGCGCATGAAGCGGATAGAATTCTTGATAACGAGGAAATCAAGCGGTCCATGGTGCGCGTGGTACGAGGTCGGATAAAAGACGGGCATTGGAAAGACCAGCAAGTCATCTACTCGGCACCCGAAGATGCTTACACATTCGTTCGGGATCACTATGGTTCACGACTGCTGTTTGATCGGGACGGCTATTTGTATTTCAGCATTGGAGACCGTCACCTGATGATACAGGCGCAGAATCTGGCCAGACCCGAAGGTAAAATTCATCGTATCCATCCCGATGGCAGAATCCCGAAAGACAATCCATTTGCTGCCATGAGGCTTACCGGCGTTTTGCCAACTATCTTTGCCTATGGCTCTCGCAACGCCCAGGGACTCGCGTTTCACCCAATAACCGGCGAAATCTGGTCGACCGAACATGGTCCCATGGGTGGTGATGAGCTGAACAGAATTACCAAAGGAGTTAACTTGGGTTGGCCCGTAATCACAATGGGACTGCATTCTGACAACACGCCGCTTACGCCTTACAAGGAGAGGGAAGGCATGGCCCAGCCCATGAAATATTGGACCCCCTCCCCTGCCCTGAGCGCCATCGAATTCAACACCAGCCCTCTTTTCCCAAAATGGAAACACAACCTGTTGGTAGCCTCTCTGAAACATAAGAACATTCGCCGGCTTATTATCGAGGGTGACACAGTCACTGAAGCAGAATTCATCCTAAAAGATTGCGGACGAATTCGGGATATAACTACTGGCCCTGACGGAGCACTCTATATTTTGGTAGATCAACGAGGATTCTTACTCCGACTTACCCCTGATACCTAACCCACGAAAACGATGACACAATTATCACGACGCTCATTCTTGACTACATTGGCAGGGGCAACAGCTGCCACCTGGCTTTCATCCTATTCCCTGCACGCGGCTTCCGAAAGAGGAAAGGTCAAGATAACCGATATTAAAACCATGCTCCTGAATGGAGCGCGCACCTATACGCTGGTAAAGATTGAAACAGATGCAGGGTTGTTTGGATTCGCCGAGGCTTATGGTTCTCCCGGTCTGGGGATTGTGGAAGCTATTCATGGAGTGAAGGAATTCCTTATTGGAAAAGATCCTTTGGAAATCGACCGACTCTATACCGGTTATCGCTACACCGATGGCAGTGCGCATCATCAACAGCGCGCTTTTAGTGGCATTGAAATGGCCCTCTGGGATTTGGCAGGGAAGATCCTGAACGTTCCATCGGCAACATTATTAGGCGGCCGATTTCGTGACAAAGTTCGATTGTACGACCACGCTACTCCAAAAGATTTTCTCGACAAAAAGGCCTGTCGTGATTGGGCCGAGGAAGTGATGGAAACACCCAACGGAATTAACTGCCACAAGTTTGGCCCATTCCGTACAAAGCCAGAAAATGACTTTGGAAAAGATCCATCCAATCGCCTGCTTTCCAGCAAGGAACTTCGCAACCTCCGCCAAGGATTTGAAAACGCGCGCGACGCATTGGGATGGGACCACGACATTATGATCGGATGCCATTGGGAATTCGATCTTCGAAGTGCCATTGATCTGGCCGAGGTGGTTGCCTCTATAAAACCGTTATGGCTGGAAGATCCTCTACCAGTCCCCTACTCCGAAAGCTGGAAACGCCTGGCGGAAATGTCGCCGGTTCCTATTTGCACGGGAGAGAACTGGATGCGCCGATCAGAAGCACTCCCCTTTGTGACGAATGCCGCCATCGACATCTTACACCCCGACCTACGCAACTCGGGCGGGTTTCTGGAAAGTAAACGAATGGCAGATCTGGCAGACCTCTACTTTCTCCCCATGGCCAATCATAATACAGGTAGCATCGTGAACGGTATGGCATCTATTCAATGGGCATCATCCATTCGTGATTACCTCGCCTGTGAAACGGTCTTCTTTAACGGAGGCTGGATGGATGATGTTATAGTCCACAATGAACCGTTGTGTAAGAACGGATTCGTAGAACTGACTGATAAGCCCGGCCTGGGAATCGAGCTCGACCCAGATGTGGTTAAGGCGCATCTAGTCCAAGGAGAAAAATGGTGGGGCTGATTCAGATTATCACACACCTGGCGTTCAACCTGAATCAATCGGACTCATCGCAACTCGAAATATAAACTCAATTGTAGGAACAAACCTGTTCGCGATCTGGAGTCTTGGATATTCAAGTCGCGAATAAATTTGCTCCTACATCTCGACCCTAATTATATAGAATAATTGTTTTCCAATTCATTGCTTACAACAATGGAACTCCAACAATCCACACTTACCCAATGAAATCCAAGGACAACAATCCCATCTCGCGCCGCGGATTCGTCATAAAGTCTACGGCCATAGCAGCTACTACCTTTGCGGGAAAAGCGATCTCCCACGCGGCCGAGACTCCCGAGTCGATCGCAAGCAATTATCCGGGTGGACCTGTTTGCCCCTTTCCAGCACTAACTCCGGCTGAAGATTTCTATACCGTCGCCCGCGGGAACCCTAAGCCACATACGCTTACCGGTCAGGCATTGGAAAACGCGCGAATGACTCCCGCAAGTTGGCGATTGGAAATAACGGCCGATCCGTTCATAGAGGAGCCCAACATTCAACTACCGGCGACCGTAAATCATCCTCTCACTTTGGCCGACGGCACGGCGCTCGATCTGCCGATGCTTTTGGAATTGGGAAAGATGAAGAGCGTAAAATATATCAAGGCGATGCAATGCTTGAACATTCCTTCTCCATTGGGTCAAGGACTCTGGGAAGGAGTTCCGTTGCGCGATATTCTTGGTCTTTGTGGATCGATGAATAATGTTCGCCGCATCTACTATTGGGGGTTTCACAACAACGATCCGGAACAGATCTTCCAGTCTTCCGTCAGTTATACTCAGGCGATGGAAACTCCACCCGGTGAGCTACCCGTATTTCTTGCATATAAACTCAACGGTAAACCGATTCCACCGATACGGGGCGGACCGGTAAGAATGGTCGTTACCTGGTCACACGGCTTCAAATCGGTTAAATGGCTTCAACACATTTTCCTTACCAACGATTACCGGAGCAACGATACCTACGCGCTAAAGAACAATGACCCCGAGTCGTTTCTTAAAACGGCCGCCTACACCACCGAAATTCCGGAGAAAGTTTCCTCAGGAAAAATCCTTACCGTAACCGGACAAGTCATATCCGGCTTATCTGGATTGGAACGCGTGGAATGTTGGGTTCGAAAGGTCGGTGCCGAGCAAGAGCCACTCGACGATGACGATCCCGAATTTGTTAGTGCTCCCTGGAAACCCTGCCACATTTATCCCCAGCCTGATTGGAGCGTGGAATTGCCAAATGGAATCTCCACCAAAAACATTCTGGGCTTCGATCCCAAAACCGGAGAACCCAAAACATGGCCGCTACGCTTCGGCGTGGGATTTTGGTTTACAGAAATCAACAATCTCAAACCAGGTCACTACGAAGTTCGCGCTCGGGCGGTCGATCTGAATGGCTACGCACAACCAGAACCTCGACCCGCGGCAAGAAGTGGCAAAAACGGAATTCAAGTACGTCAATTCGAGGTAGTTTGAAATAGTTCCAGCTAATTTTTCACTGGGCCTTTATAGAGTCGATTTCCAAAAATACTCCGGGCGCTCCTTTAAAGGATAGCTTAAGCTCTTTCACAGTTCCGCTCCAATTGGGATTGCCATCAAGCATCAATGAATACGTTGCGAAATGGTCCGACTCTTTTACGGTAACCGGACCGGCAATTGATTCCATGTTTCCTGATTCATTTTCGGCCAAGAGCCAAACCAACAAAGACGAAGACGCTTTTGCGCGAATCTCCAAAGCTCCGGAATTCCTGGCCGCGTCCGCATTCAATCCCTTTCGCACGATAGCTCCATGACCATCCGGTAGATCGAAGTCCAGAAACCCAAGATAGCCCGCAATATTCGGAAGGTTTCCTTCGGCCTCCCACCCTTCAGTCTGCCAACCGCCATTATCAAAAAGAAACTGCAATTTTCCGTCGTCTGGGTCACGTCTCACTACCTTCTCCCACTCACTCGACAATCCGTCTCCATCGTGATCGATTCTAACCAGCTCATACTCGGGGTTCACGGAACCCCAGCGGTTATCGGCTTGAAAGGCCAACTCATCGAGGGATTCTTCCCCTTCCCCACAGTCGCCCTTGACAATCCAGGAATCGAGAAGCTGACGATGACGTTGGATCTCACCCGCGAGTTTCGGATCGTCGATCAGATTCACCATCTGCGCCGGATCCTTTTCCACGTCGTAAAATTCTTCAGCCGGCCTTTCTCCAAAATAGATTTCTTTGTGGCGGTCAGACAATTTCCCCGCGTGGTAAAGGTCATGCATATTTTTTGTGTAAGGCTGCGTATCCCGGTACTGCGGTTGAAGGAAAATGCGGTCGGTTTTGTAATTTCGGGTGTAGCGATACTGCTCTGTCCGAATCGTTCGAACCCGATCGATGGTATGATCCAAACGGTCCTTCGCTGCAGCCACCCATTCTCTCGCCTTAAATTCTTTGCCAAATAAATGCTGCCCTTCCCAAGTCGCAGGAATGGGGATACCAGCCCAGGCAAGGGTTGTTGCAGACAAGTCCAACATATTTACCAGATCGTTTCGTACCTGTTTTCTAGGTACCCACTTTTCAGGACCGTAAACAGCGAAGGGCACATGCAGTCCACCCTCAGTCGGCATCTGCTTATGACGTAGCAGTTGATTGGCGCCATGGTCTCCAAAATAAACAACGATGGTAGTTTCCCAGAGTCCGTTTCTTTTCAGACCTTCCAGGATTTCACCGATAAAATCATCATCCTTTCGTATCGAATCGTAGTGTTCGGCTACCACCTCACGCTGAACAGCATTGTCAGGATAGTCGGCTGGAACAATAACCTTGCTTCTGTCAGTTTTCCGGTCCTCTGGCCAAGTCTTGGTATTCTGCTTTCCTCCAGCGGTCTGGATCTGTCCGTAAAATGGCTGCTGCTGTTTTACCTTATCCCAAGGAATCGGGTCTCGCTGTTTCTGACTGAAAGTGAAGATCTCACTATCGGCGAGGATAAAGTTATAGTCGGTCTTCCCTAAATTGAAGGTGGAGTAGCCATTTTCATTCATGATCTGAGGAAGCAGCTTCATGCCATCCGGCAGAAACAGCTGGGCAGGACCTCGCGAACTGCGATGCTCATGGGCATTGAACCGAATCTGGCTCATCCCGCCCATGAGGGCAGAACGACAAGCTGAACAGACTGGCGCTGGAACGTAGGCCCGTTTAAACAACACCCCTTGATTTGCCAACGAATCGATATGTGGTGTGTGACCTTTATTGACCTCATGACCATAACAGCCCATCCAGGGCGAAGTGTCCTCCGCAAATATCCAAAGGATGTTGGGCTTGTCCTGAGCAGCGGTAAAAGAAGTGCTCCAAAACAGGATGGGAAAAATCAAGAATTTAGGGTAGAGTGAAAACTTCATAACTCAGATTCATTTTAGCCCAGCAACTTGTCGATAAAGAACCAACCTCGGTTGAAGCATTGACCCGTGGCCTTCAATTCATCACGTTTTGGATCTTAAACCATCATTACCCTGTCACCACTATGAATCGTAGAGATTTTATCCGCACATCCACCCTAACAGGAATCGCTGCCTCGGCAGCAATTGGCCCGAATCTGTTCGCCGCCCATCACAAATCAGCTGGGCGCAAATTCACCATCAACTTTGTAGGAGGAGCGCTTGGAATTAAGGCCGATCAAAAACGATCGATCGAACTCGCCCATCAATACGGATTCGAGTCCGTTGAAGCACAAGCCAACTATCTGGCCGATTTAAGCAAAGAACAATTAAACGACCTCCAGGAAGACATGGCAAAAAAGAAGGTCAGCTGGGGCAGTTCCGGCCTTCCGGTCGACTTCAGAAAAGATCGCGCCAAATTCGAAGAAGACCTGAAGGAGCTTCCAAAACTCGCGGCTGGCCTGAAAAGAGCCGGCGTCACACGGGTGAACACGTGGATCATGCCTTCGCACGACGAGCTGACCTACAATGAAAATTTCAAGCAGCACACCCGTCGCCTATGGGAAGCAGCCACGATACTTCGGGACAATGATCTCCGACTCGGCTTCGAATACGTTGGCACCACGACTCTGCTCATTCGCGGCAAATACCCTTTCTTACATACCCTTGCCGAAACCCAGGAACTCTGTGCCGCCATCGGCACAGGCAACGTGGGTTACGTTCTCGATTCCTGGCATTGGTGGCAGGCTGGCGACAGCGCCGAAGCCATCACAAAACTGGATCCCAAGAGTATAACACTGGTTGATTTGAATGACGCTCCCAAAGGCGTTGACAAACAACAGCAGCAAGACGGTCAGAGAGAACTCCCCCTGGCGACCGGCGTCATAGACCTCAACCCTTTCCTCAAGGCGTTGGTAAAAATCGGCTACGATGGGCCCGCACGAGCGGAGCCTTTCAATCAACCTCTCCGCGATCTGGATGACGATGCCGCCTGTAAGGCAACGATTGCTTCGTTGAAAAAAGCGATGGCGTTGATTGGATAAGAACCATCTTCCTCATACGCTTCCTCCTCTACAAATTTTGGCTGTAGGAGGGGCTTTATGCCCCGATCCTCGAAGGCGCAGCAAATTTTCTATCCTGATCGATATCCGTGACTACACATAGAAACCACTTTTTTATTTCATGTCCTCTGGCAGAATGATCTACCTAAAAGCGATCGGGGCATAAAGCCCCAGCCTTATACACAACCTTCGTAATTTCAGTGGGTACATGACCTAACTGTAGGAGAGGAGCTTGCTCCCGATAATGAAACTCCTTTGATATACGAATCGGGAGCAAGCTCCTCTCCTACAAAACGGTTGGCGGTTGGTAGTCATGGACGGAATAGAGGACGTCGGGTTCCCGATTCCCTTACTTCAGAAATAATCCAATCGAGATCTCCCACAAAGGTTTCAAAACCAACATGATTCTGTACCCATTATTCTGTTAAGAAAAAAGACAGAATCATGAATAACAGAATCATAGTGTCCGGCGCTGGAAAGTGACCATTGAAATAAATGCGTATAAGGCTCAGGCATAAAGCGCCTCTGATCCAGAACACCGACACCTGACACCTACCTCGACTTCCCTCTACTTCCCCAACGCCTCACGCACATACCTCGCTACTTCCTGTCCCTGGGCCGTGTAACCGACTTCCACGTAATGAACATTACCTGGCTTGGTCCACCACTCAGATTGATGGGGCAAGGTAAAATTATATAAGTCGTTCACGGCAATTTCAGGAAAGTCTTCAAGCACTTTTAGTGCTACCCGGTTGTAGCGCATGCCATCGATGACATTGCGGCCGGGTTCGCCTTTAGGAACGGGAGTGGTCGTGGCAAATATCAGTTTCGCATTCGGAGCAATGCGCATGAAATATCTAATGATGTCGCGTAGGTTCGTTTCATATTCAGCCATCGTTGAAACCTGCTCGCCCTTCACTTTATCAAGCTTGCCTCCCACAACATATTTAAGGTCATGCAATCCAACATTAATATGGATGACGTCCCAACCGAATTTCCAATGTTCGCCCATCGTCTTGCGCAGCGTGTCGACTTTCTGAATAACCGAAGAGGAATCGCCACCATTCACATGCAGCCGGTAAACATTGGCCTCAGTCTTCAGCTCATTGCGAACCGTTTCCGTATAGGCGATAGAAATGGAATCGCCGTAGATAAATACATTCAGAAGGTCAGCATTGTTTTCTACAAAGGCATAGGCCGGTCGACCTATAGAACTCTCACCAAGCAGACTCGTCCAAGCTTCTTCCGCTGTTTCTGCGAAGGCTCCGATTCCGGACAACAATAGTAGAAGTGTCATTAATCTCATAGTGGTTAAATTGACAGACGTTGAGCGACTTACCACGCTAAACTTGTTCAAATATTTCAAGATTGCCGTCCCATTCTTCCCTAAAGATAGTCGGGTGAACTATTCCAAGCAATTTATGAAACCCATCTTCTCAGCAGCCTTACTCTTGATCTCCATCCTGTCACTATCCGCCCAACCCGGAGGCGGTGATGTAACGATCAAAACCACCCACATAGCCGGAAGTGTCTATATGCTGGAAGGTCAGGGAGGAAATATCGGCGTATCGGCGGGGGAAGACGGGATCTTGATGGTTGATGACCAATTTGCCACTTTGACGGATAAAATCGTGAAAGCGATTGGAGCCATTTCCAGCAAACCGATTGAATTTGTCATAAATACCCACCTGCATGGTGACCACACGGGCGGTAACGAGAATCTGGCTAAAATGGGAGTTAGAATCGTAGCCCACGATCTCGTGCATGATCGCCTTAAAAGCCGTACGGTAAACAGGCAAACTGGGGAACTGGGAAGGGGTGCTCCGGACTCGGCCCTGCCTGATATTACTTACGACAGCACCCTAACCTTTCATTACAACGGCGAAACCATTCGGGTGATTAAAATGCCTGCAGCCCACACCGATGGGGACAGCATTGTCCATTTTACCGGCTCAAACGTTATTCATGCTGGAGATGTGTTTCGCACGACAACCTACCCGGTCATGGACCTGAATCACGGAGGCACTTTCCAGGGGACTCTGGATACTCTCGCCTACCTCATTGAGCTAGCCAACGACGACACGGTCATCATCCCAGGACATGGAGTTCCCTCCACCAGAGAAGACATCATCAAATGGCGCAAGATGCTCACAACCATTGCCAGTCGCATTCAACAAAGCGTCGATAAAGGAGATAAACTCGAAGAAGCCCTGGCAAGAAATCCAGCAATGGAGTTCAACGACCGCTGGGCAGCCGATCAGGGATGGGCTTCGACCAAGACCTTCATGACCACCATTTACGAAGAGCTCAGCAAACGATAAAGAATCTTACGCTACGTCAAAACCAATGCATTCTTTTATTAAATACATCTTCATTTCCTCCTTGCTAGGAATATTCACTTCTCAGGTATCAGCGCGCGGTCTCATCAAAAACGAACCAGGTGCTTTCCAAGGCTATACGCTTTATACCCCACTTCGGTCGACCGACACCGTTCTCCTGAATATGAAGGGAGAAGTCGTTCACAAATGGGTGAGCAAAAACTGGCCTTCCAATTCAGTGTATCTTCTTCCCAACGGAAACTTACTTCGCTGCGCCAAGGTTCGCGGCAACGAAGTGTTCGGGGAGCGAGGACCGAGCGGTGGTCGTGTCGAGTTGTTTGACTGGGATGGGAAACAACTTTGGGACTACGTCTACTCGAATAATGAGCATCATCAGCACCACGACATCGAACCGCTTCCCAATGGAAATGTACTTATCCTCGCCTGGGAACGAATTTCCAAAGAAAATGCAATTGCGGCGGGTCGAAATCCGGAAGGCGTTGGAGATGCAGGTATATTTCCCGACACCGTAGTTGAAGTAAAACGCACCGGGCAAACAACCGGTGAAGTTGTCTGGCGCTGGAGTGCCTGGGATCACTTGGTGCAAGACGTCGATCCCAGTAAAGCAAACTACGGCCACGTGGCCGCACATCCTGAACTGATAGATGCAAATCTGAATGGTCGACCGCGGACCGATTGGATGCATTCCAATGGAATAAATTACAATCCGGTCTTGGATCAAATAGTGATCAGCGCGCGAAGCTTCGACGAAATTCTCGTTATCGACCACAGCACGACAACAGAAGAAGCACGTGGTCATACAGGCGGCCTTGCGGGCAAAGGTGGTGATATTCTTTACCGTTGGGGCAACCCGGCCAATTACCGCGCAGGGGGGCCTGAAGACCAAACACTCTTTCAACAACACGACGCTCGATGGGTTCATGCCGGGGAACCTGGCGCGGGGAACATTACTATTTTCAATAACCTGAAAGGGCAGTCTGGAATCAATTATTCCTCAGTCGACGAAATTAAAACACCGATTGAGCGCAACGGGAGTTACCAGATCAAAAAAGGTGAAGCCTTTGAACCCAAGATAGCGAACTGGTCGTACACCGCCACCAATCCAAATGATTTTTATTCCAGCTTCATCTCTGGAGCCGAGCGCTTACCCAATGGCAACACCCTGATATGTTCAGGTGCGGAAGGCATCTTTTTTGAAGTCACTCCAGAAGGAAAAACAGTTTGGGAATACCACAATCCTATCGAACTGCCACCAGTAGGACCAGAAGGTCCTCACAGTGTATTTCGTGTGGTTCGCTATCGGCTGGACTACCCCGGCGTGAGTAGGCTGATGCAAGCACCCTAGACTGCGAAGTATCTGACATGAAGCTCCCACTAATCGTCGTTGTATTTCTATGGTTGATTGGAAATCAATTATGGGGACTTGCACCGCGGTTTGAGTGGAGCATCTCTACTCCGGAATCACAGGCGATGTCTTCTGAGAAACTGAAAGCCTTAAGTGATGAGTTGCAGAACAGAGGTACCAAAGCGTTCCTGGTGATTCGAAACGACACCATTGTCCACGAATGGTACGCCGAAGGACATAGCAGGACCAAGAAACATTACACCGCCTCCATGGCAAAAGCTCTGGTCGGCGGGGTGTCAGTGGCCATTGCGCTATCAGATGATCTTGTCGATCTGGATGACCCGGTTGCAAATCTGATTCCTGAATGGAAAGCGGATCCTTTAAAATCGCGAATTACGCTTCGTCACTTGGGAAGTCACACTTCCGGCATTCAGGATGCAAAAATTCGCGACGAAACAGGAGGTGCCATCAACCAGAATGATTTTCCCGGTTGGGAGGGAGATTTTTGGAGATGGCGGTCGATCGAGAATCCGCCGAAACAGGATGCCTTCACTCTATCGCGAGACGTTGCACCCCTATTGTTCGATCCGGGCTCAGACCTCCATTACAGCAATCCAGGAATTGCCATGTTGAGCTACGCCGTAACCGCGAGTCTGAGACAAACGGAAAATCAGGATGTTCGCTCCCTGCTTAAACATCGAGTAATGGACCCCATCGGCGTGCCAGAAGAGGAATGGTCCTGTGGCTATGGAAAAACCGTTGAGGTTAATGGTCTTCCGATCGTGGCTAACTGGGGTGGTGGCAACTACAGTGCCAATGCTGCAGCACGAGTGGCGCGCCTGATGCTCAAAGAAGGGAACTGGGAAGGTAAACAATTAATCAGCGCGGAAGCAGTCCGATCTACCGTGGCCGATGCCGGAACTGCCATGCATGGAGGTATCGGTTGGTGGACCAACTCAGAAGGCCATTTAGGAAAAGCACCCGCAGAGGCATATTGTGGACTCGGAGCGGGAAACCAGGTCGTTCTGGTAGTCCCGAAACTCAACCTGATTATGGTTCGTAACGGCAGTTCCCTGGAACCTTCGTTAGGATTCGACGCTGGAAGCTCCATACTACGACAAGTGTTATTTAACCCACTCATGGATGCGATTACGGATCAGGAAGAAATAAAGTCAGCGCCCAACCTTCCCTATCCACCGAGTCGGATAATTGAAACGATCACATGGGCTCGTCCCGACCTTATCACCCGAAAAGCTCAAGGCAGTGATAATTGGCCGATAACCTGGGGCGATGACGATGCACTTTATACGGCCTACGGAGATGGCTGGGGATTCGATCCGATTGTTGAAAAGAAACTCAGCCTGGGTCTGGCAAGAATTACGGGTGGATCTTCGCAATCAAATTTCAGAGCCGAAAATTTGCGCTCGGAAACCGCCGAAAAAATAGGCCAAGGTGCAAATGGCCCCAAAGCAAGTGGAATGCTAATGATAGACGGCGTGCTTTACATGTGGGTACGCAACACAGGAAATTCTCAACTGGCCTGGTCCAAAGATCATGGCAAAAGCTGGACCTGGGAAGACTGGAAATTTGAAACCAGTTTCGGCGCACCCACCTTTCTCAACTTCGGAAAAAACTACGAGGGAGCCCGTGATGAATTTGTCTACATTTATTCGCAGGATTCAGACTCGGCTTACGATCCTTCAGACCGCCAGGTATTGGCCCGTGTCCCCAAGGGATCGATTACGGATCGCAAGGCTTACACCTTCTTCAGGAATCTGGATTATCTGAATGAACCCGTTTGGACATCGGACATAACCAAACGAGGACCTGTATTTGTTCACTACAACAACTGCTACCGCTCGGGCATTACTTACAATTCTGGATTGCAACGCTACCTTTGGTGCCAAATATTGCCACAATCAAGTCACCAGGGAGGAACAAGATTCCAAGGCGGTTTTGGGGTTTACAAATCCACTGAACCCTGGGGTCCCTGGCGCACCGTTTTTTTCACAGAAAATTGGGACGTCGGTCCCGGTGAAACCTCCAGCTTCCCAACCAAATGGATGAGTCCGGATGGCAAAACCCTGCAGCTCGTTTTTTCGGGCGACGACTTCTTTTCCATTCGCAAAGCAGAGCTGCTTATGAGACCCCCTAAGTAATGACGGATCCGGCAAAAACTAAACGACCAGGATTATTATCCATAATCGGTCCTGGTATCCTGATAGCTGCGACAGGTGTAGGTGCCGGGGATTTAACCTCAGCTGGATTTTCGGGCAGCCAACTGGGTTACGCTGTCTTGTGGGCGGTGCTGGTTGGTTCATTTTTCAAGTACGTTATAACCGAGGGTCTTGCCAGATGGCAACTGGTGACGGGAACGACCCTGTTGGAAGGTATGGCAAAAAATATGGGCAAGTGGTCCGGTTGGTTGTTTTTGCCCTATTTTATTCTTTGGACTTTCTTTGTTAGCGCAAATCTGATGGGAGGCTGCGGTGTCACTTTACACGCGATATTTCCCGTGTTTGAAAACGCCTCACATGGGAAAGTGGTGTTCGGCATCATCTCGGGCATCGTCGGCCTCATTCTCATCTTGCGGGGCGGGTTTAAACTTTTTGAAAAGATTATGGCAGTATGCATCGGCGTAATGGTCGTTACCGTCGTCGCAAGCGCTATTCTTTTAGGTCCCGATTGGGGAGATGTATTGCGTGGATTGTTTGTCCCCAGTATCCCCGATGCGAATGAAGGTGGGATCGCCTGGACGCTGGCGTTAATTGGTGGGATCGGAGGCACCGTCACGATTCTATGTTATGGCTATTGGATCGCAGAAGAGAATCGCGAAGGCGAAGACAAGATCAACTTATGCCGCCTCGATCTGGGTTCAGGATACGCGATGACTGCTGTCTTTGGTATCGCGATGGTCATCATCGGAACAACCGTGGATACATCGGGCAGTGGAGATAGGCTGATCGTTGATATTGCCAACACCTTAAAAGTATCTCTCGGTCCAATCGGCCAATGGGCCTTTCTATTGGGAGCATTGGGAGCAGTGTTCAGTAGTATTTTAGGGGTCTGGCAATCGGCACCTTATTTGTTCGCAGACCTCTGGCGCCTGTTTTTAGTCCGAAAAGGTCCGGGGAGTAATCCTGCAGGCGGAGTTTTAATTGATACCAAATCTCTACCTTATCGCGGTTACATGTATGTGATGGCCTTTGTTCCTATGATCGGACTCTTTTATCAATTTAAAGAGGTACAGAAGTTTTATGGCGTTATTGGCGCTGCGTTTCTGCCATTGCTGACGGTGGTTTTGCTCGTCCTCAACAGTCGAAAAAAATGGATGGGGAAATTTACAGACCGCATCCCGACCACGATAGTATTGATATCGATAATCCTATTCTTCGGTTACCTGGCCTGGAGTCGATGGTTTGGATAACCCGTCACCATTTCGAAGAAAACGGAAATTGGAATCTTTTCAAACAACCCATTTTTTTAGGCGCTAATATGAAATACGCGTTTCTCCCGATCCTATTTGCATTCCTAGCCTCAACCACTGGACAAGCCGCTGAACGCAACCAACTTACACTGGAGTGGAAGGAGAACATTCTCACGATTCATGGAGATCATTTGCCAGGCAATGAACTCACCGTCTGGTATCTTGAAGCCTATTGCCGGGACAATTCGCAAACCACCCATTGGGGACAACATACGGTTGTTGGACACACTACCCAACTGGTTTCGCGATCAGAGGACGGGACACAGATAAAACTTCGATGCGAAGTAAATGACGGTGTGATTGTAGATCACACCATAACCGCCAAGCACGACGAGGTGGATATCCAAATCATAGCCCACAATCCAACCAACAAACGCTCGGTAACTCACTGGGCCCAACCCTGTGTTCGTGTCGGCGAATTCACCGGGACCGGACCCGGGCAAACGGATGACAAGTATGCTTATCTAGGAAAGAGTTTTGTATTTCTCGACAACAAATTGGCTCGCATGCCGACCCGGGATTGGGCAATTGAGGCGCGATACAAACCAGGACAAGTTTGGGCGGGCCCAAACGTCCCACGGTCCGATGTAAATCCGCGGCCACTGCACCCCGATGTCCCAAGCAACGGGTTGATCGGCTGTTTCAATGCGGATGAGACGATGATTTTCGCCATGGCCTTCGAACCCTACCAGGAGTTATTTCAGGGCGTAATCCGCTGCCTGCACAGCGATTTCCGACTAGGCGGTCTTGAAGCGGGTCAGACACTTGAAATCAAAGGCAAATTTTACTTCGTCGAGAATGACATGCCCACTTTACTCAAACGGTACCACACCGATTTTCCAGAACACATTTCATTTATTGCTCCACTTGGAAAATAAGACTTTTGGATTAAGGTGAGATAACGAAATAAGTAGGAAACGATATCACTCCATAATCCGTAAAAATGGTTTCATAGAGTCCGGGACTGTACACTCCGTTGCAATGAATCGTTCTGGCAGGAGTTCCAAAATTGTCGCGCCAGGAATTTGCATCTACAACACTTGATGGGCCAAATCCGAGATTATGATAAAGGGCATCCACAAGCACCCAGTTTTCAGCACCAATCTCAGAGTCAATGCTTGCGACCAACGTCGCCTCATTTATGGCAGATTGTACGCATGGAACACACCACAAGGTACAGACATGAAGCAAAACAACCTTACCCATTTCATCGGATAAGGTAAATGTGACGTCGTCTTGATCGGGGGCAACGATTTCTGGAGCGGGGTCACCAACCCCCACGACCAATTGGGACCACACGGGGGTGCCATTAAACATAAAAAACAACGAAAACTAACGATTTTCCACAACATTGATCACGTAACAACAACTGGAGTATTTTAGATTTCATAAGACTGAGGTTTTTATGGTTCTAAATAGGTGATGCGGAAAGCTTTCCGAACCCAATACATGTGGAAGAGACAAGGTCTCGAAAAATAACCAACATCATTTCAAACACAAGGAAATCCATAAACAAATAAGTTGCAGGAATAACTTGCGGCTGATGGTTATTTTATTTCAACCATGAACAAACCCACCATGATCATCGGCGCCAGTCCGAAACCGGACCGGTACGCCCACAAGGCCCAGCGACTTTTAAAAGAACACGGCCACACGACCATTCCCATCAATCCGATTGAACAAAATATCCTGGGCGATGCTGTGTTTAAAAATCCAGGTGACTACTCAGACGAGCTCGACACTGTTACACTTTATATCCGCCCCGAACGCTTGGAACCGATTGCGGATGAAATAATCGCCCTGAAGCCGAAACGCGTTATTTTCAATCCCGGAACCGAGGACCTGGAACTTCAGCAAAAATTTTCAAAGGCTGGGATCGAAGCAACCGAAGCCTGCACACTCGTACTGCTGCATTCCGGACAATACTAAATCCCATTTGGAGAAACAATGAACCTTTGGAACAACTAATTTAGGGGAAGTCGTTCCATAGTTACTCTTCATTTCTGCATCCAGTTTTCACTCGACCAAAACCCTTTCTGGTTCGCCATGCTCATGAACACGGAATACCACAATAGTTGCACCTTCATCTCCAGTCATAGCTGTATGAATTTGCTTAAACGGCACTTTGGCAACTTCACCTACATTACAAACTACATCGGCCTTCCCTTTTTGCCAAAGCACAACGGAGCCTTCGAGAACATAGGCGAACTCCTCTCCAGGATGCCAATGTTTGGGCAATGAGGTATTTGGCGGAATGGACACTCGACTAACGATAATTTCCTTACCATTCGCACCTTCAAGTGCACTTGACATTAAGTTCTCCAACTTTAGCTCGGTAACAGAATCGGATGAGGAATCTTCATTTGAGTTTTTAGCACATCCAATAAGGTAAAACGCAATACAGGATAAAATGATCCATGCGAATGAATTTTGTTTCATAGTCTGAGATCAATTAGTTTAAGAATTGTTGGTGCAAGAGGAATGCATCTAAATCAAATTTTAATCAACCATTCAATCTTATCGTGAAACGTTTTTCGGATGACACAACTCACAGTCATTTTTCTCAGCAAGGGGCATTGCATCACCATGAACAAATCTTCAATTTAATAACGAATGAATAAAATCAAATGGGGAATCATCGGAGTTGGTGATGTTTGCGAAATAAAAAGTGGACCTGGATTTCAGAAGGCTCCAAATGCTGCCTTGGTTTCTGTAATGCGAAGGAACGGGGAGAAAGCCAAAGACTTTGCTCAGCGTCATAACGTGCCGAAGTGGTCAGACAACGCAGACGATTTGTTGAATGATCCGGCCATTGATGCAATCTACGTCGCCACCCCTCCCTCGCATCATCTTGAATATACGAGACGAGCACTGGCTTCCGGAAAACATGTGTATGTTGAAAAACCGATGGCCAGAAATAGTGAAGAAGCCCGGCAAATTTTTGAAGCCGCAGATGCATCAGACAAAAAAGTTTGCGTGGCACACTATCGTCGAAAACTTCCACTGTTTATGCGAGTGGACGAAATTCTGAAGTCAGGAGAGCTTGGTCAGCCACGTCATGTGTCCTTGCAGACGATTCAACCTGAAAAGGATCCGTTGATTGCATCGAGCGAAGAATATTGGCGCGTCCAGCCGGAGATATCCGGCGGGGGCATTTTCCACGATCTGGCTCCTCATCAACTGGATTTACTCCTTCAATACTTTGGCACTCCGGAAGTAATCCAGGGATTCTCTCTTAAACGTAGTCCCGACGGCATTTGTGATGATTGCGTCAGCGGCCAGATGCGGTTTAAAAATGATGTTCTCTTTCAAGGGCACTGGGATTTTGCCTCAGCCGATGGCACTATTCGCGACACTTGTAAAATAAGCTGCGATCTCGGCACCCTATCGTTCAGCTTTTTCCGAAGCTCCACCCTAGTGGTCAAGGGAAAGAATGGCATCGAAACCTCGAACTACGATCCTCCTCCGCATATCCAGCAACCCATGATCGAGGCGGTGAGCGCTTACTTCCTGGGCCAAGGAGAAAATCCGTGCGATGTAGGCATCGGCCTGAAAGTGATGGAGATGATAGATACCTTTGTCTCCAAACACTAATTGTTTTTTATTAAAACAGGAGGTAACGAAGGAAACAGAGTTTTTTGAAAAAGTTTGTCGTTCGCTTCGATGAAACCCTTGAACTTGTCGAACTGATTGTCGCCTGAGGGCTCTTTCCTCCGTTATCTCAGTTGCTTGTCTTAGCCTGAGCAATGTCGAAGGGTTCAACAATTTCATATGCATTCGTGGTTAAGAAACTACTACAACATCACTGCTCATCTGAGTTAACCAGTGTTAAAAGAAGTTCGAAGTAAAATGTTTTAACTACGAAAAGCGCTGAATTACGCGAAAAACTTAAAGCCAGCTCTTTATAAAAAAACAAATCAAGTATGCGACACCTTGTCCATGGGCTCGAATTGGTACAAATAAATCGGTGTATCTCATCAGTGAAAATCAGTGCTATCAGCCGTGCCGTGGCGTAGCCTTGGCGGAGACTGGTGGTTAAACTTTGGTTGCGGCTTTGCTGCTCTAAGTACTTTCACCGCTAATACAACACCTATGTTCTGTTACGAGCCACATTCTAAATTACGAATCAGCGTAGTGTTTCCTGTGTTATCTTTGGGCTTATAGATCTGCCATCCCTGACGGAGGTATAACTCGGGTATATCCGTATAGGCATACATCTTTTTCTCAAAACCCTTCGCCAACTGCTCTGCACGTTTCATGAGCGAGGAAGCGATTCCTTTTCTCCGATGTTCAGGAGGAATGAATAGACCATTGATCCAGATTTCAGGTTTCTCATGCTCGGGCAATTGATAACGGTTCAACCAAATGAAACCGACAGGAACAGTTTCTTCCATGGCAACTTGTGAGGTCGGACAATCACATTCCAACAACAGTTTTTCTTTGATGGCGAAAGATGAATCCCCCTGAACTTTACCCCATTCCTGATACAACCAATCAACGATTTGGTCCAAGGCCGGATGACTTTCTGTCAGAGTCTGAAATGAATGTTTTGTCGCCTTCATTTAACAGGAATCCAAATTTCCTCCTGAGCTGCGAGGTCGGCTGGAGAATAGCTTTCACCTAACACTTCGAAATGCTCTCGATCATCTATTTCGAAATCCGAGTTCGGTAACCACTCAAAAAAGATGAAGCGAAATAAATCAGGTGCCCCACTCGCTGGACCTTGATAATCAAATACCGCATATTTCCCACCATTGAAATGATAGAGCTCCATGCCATCCGGAACCACCGGCGATTCTTCAACTTCAACCGCCGCCCATTTCTCGAACAAGGTATCAGGCGCGAAAGGCGACCCGTTCGCAGGATTGTATACCTGCATTGAAATAAAATCGGAACCGACTTTCCCTGCGATCTCATTCCTTCGAGGCATAAACCGACCCCATAATTGAGCCGTCTTATTTTCCAGAAGTGACATCTCAAGCCGATGCCCTATCAGTCGCTTTTCAGCTGAGAATTCGATTCTTGGTTCAATATTCATATGGCACATATGAGGGTCATTTCATCATTTCCACGGGTCAAGGCATCTCTGATCCTTGAAGATTGCATCTGAAGCGTCAGGATCGTTGTTACACAGAGGATTGGCTTGCCTGACTTCAATAATTGAGGCGGAATACCACCATGAAAATTCAATCACGCTTCACCCTACTCCCCATTATCCTTCTTTCTCTCCTAACTGGATTTACTGCTTGTAGCGAAAAGGCTGCTTCAGAAACGGTTGAGATCAAGGTCGTCGATGTTCAACCTGACGAGGCTGCAAAAAGATTAGCCAACGAATCCATTGTTGTTCTTGATGTTCGGACGCCTGAGGAGGTTGCTATGGGTCGAATACCTGGATCAATAAATATCAATATTACCGGTCCTGACTTTAGTGAAGGGATTGCAAAGTTAGATTCTTCAAAAACCTATATGGTCCATTGTGCAGCCGGAAGCGTTGGAGGAAGAAGCCGTCGTTCTATAGATGCCCTCGAGGCGATTGGAGTTAAGAACGTCTACCACCTGGAAGGCGGTTTTGCTGGTTGGTTGACCGCAAAGAACGAGGTCGAAGTTCCAGGAAAATAAGTTTCGTATCCATGAACGTTTCTGAGTCTGTTAAAATTGTTGATAAAGTAATAAGTGAAAGAAAGACCCTCAAGGTACTCACCGAAGATCAGTATTTATTTTCCTTAGCTTCCTCAATTGTCGAAGAACTTTTGGAAGCGGCGAGCTGGGCTCCGTTTCACCGTCCAGCAGCCAAGTCGCATTGTAAATCTTCAGAACTCAGCTCAATGGTTCCCTGGCGATTTTATATCCTTAATGGGAAGAACTGCAGAAGCCTAAGACAAACTCTGCTAGAAGGGGGTGATTCTACCAAGATACCAGCCATGCTTTTAGCTGCAACAAACTTGATCCAGGTAACCTGGTTGCCCGATCCGAAAAAATCTGACAATGACCTTCTCTACGAGCCGACCCTGGAAAACATGGAGCACATCGCAGCTGCGTCTTCAGCGATTCAGAATTTACTTATCGCTGCCACAGCTCGTGAAATCCAGACTTATTGGTCCAGTGGTGGAGGTCTAAGAAATGCTGAAACGATGAAACTGCTAGGAATTCCAGAAGAAGAAATTCTTCTCGGCTCCATATTCCTCTTCGGGCCGATAACAGTTGGTAGTAAAACAGCACCCGGTAAACTGAGGAACCATAGAGGTGAGCGGAGAACCTGGTCAAAATGGGTCGAACTTTGATTCGACAAAAAGTATCCCCAAATCCTCTTCTTCCTTCACCTCTTCCTCTTACTCTTCGTCTTACTCTTCGTCTTACTCTTCCTCCTACTCGTCCCCAATACCCATAATTCTGCCTCCACAGCGATCCATTCCTATCTGCCCTGCCCCACAAAATTGAAACCAGCGAAGCCGTTTCGGAGTTATCTTACTGTATCCCATGAAAATATGATTACACCAATCAGCTCAGTTACCGTTTTGATCCTGGCCTTAAGCATTAATTTTCTAACCGCAAAGGATAGTTCGTACGACCCATTAAAAACGTTAGAAGACGCCATAATCGAAACTCACGATTTCGTGGTGAAGGACAAAAAGCGTAACCGCGAGATTCCGGTAAAAGTCTATTTGCCAAACTCTGATTCATCGTCACCCGTTGTTCTGTTCAGTCATGGTTTGGGAGGTTCCAAGGATAATAATCCTTACCTTGGAAATCATTGGGCGAAGCGGGGATACCTTGCAGTCTTCATGCAACACGCTGGAAGTGACGAATCCGTATGGAAGGGTGTAAAACCTCGGGAAATGATGAACGCTTTGAAAAAAGCCGCTAGTGCGGAAAACGCTAAGCTACGCTATGAAGATGTGCCCGCGCTTATCGATTCATTAGAATCCTGGAATTCAAAAAAGGATCATCCACTTTATCAAAAACTCGACCTCTCAATTATCGGAATGTCAGGACACTCGTTTGGAGCGATTACAACCCAGGCGGTTAGTGGACAACAGGCAATAGGAGGATTGATCAATTATACAGAAGACCGCATCAAAGCCGCGGTCGCTTTTAGTCCTAGTAGCCCACAAATAGGAAAACCGGAACGAGCTTTTGGAAAAGTTAAAATCCCCTGGATGCTCATGACAGGCACAAAAGACATATCCCCGGTCGGCAATGCTGATCTTGACTCTCGACTGAGCGTATTCCCAGCACTCCCGAAGGGTGACAAATATGAATTGGTTCTCGACGGCGCGGAACACAGCGCCTTCTCAGAAAGAGCTTTGTCAGGTGACAAGCAAACACGGAACCCAAATCACCATAAAACGATACTCGCTCTGAGCACTGCGTTTTGGGACGCATATTTGAGAAAAGACAAAGACGCAAAAGCCTGGCTAAAAAGTGACCAGGTTCGGGACGTCCTTGAAGAAGAAGATCGCTGGCAGAAAAAGTAGCGCAGGCATCTTGCTGATCTTATTACACAACTGCCATAATTTCAGCGTTTACATTTTTTGATTGTAGGAGAGGAGCTTGCTCCCGATTCGCCTTGTCCAAGAAATATCAAATCGGGAGCAAGCTCCCTTCCTACAGTTAAATTTCTCAGGTGTAGTCATGGTCGTAAGACCATAGAGGCGTAGAAGCCCGGAATGAAAAAATCAATGGTGTCATCCGCCTTCTGAGACTACGGCGAAACGTGCGCACCATTGCTACAATCAAAGACAAACCTCTTTCTTCATGCAGCTGCGATATGGCTCTGGCTTCCTTGGTGCTTACATCCATACAATGCAACCCAGGCAAGATACTCTATGGTACTCACTGAATTACACCTCGACACACCCATCAAGCATACAACAAATTATATTTTCCCCGCCCTGGAGTTCCCAGAAGCAAGTTTGCCGCTTTGTCGTTATCGAATCGTTCACGGCCAGCATTCCACTCAATAGGTCTCTCCAGCCGATAAGCCAAGTTTGCCAAAATACACATACTTGCCACCCGATGACCGGATTCAATGTCCATGATAGGTGTCTTCCTGGTTTTGATACAATCAAACCAATTTTCCAGATTGAGGTTATGAGCGGGAACTCCTTTGGGCAATTCGTAGGGCATTTCGTTGGAGTTGGCAAAAGCGATCACTTGATCATCTAAAAACACTCGCCCATCACCTCCACGAACAACCGTTTTCCCATTGGTCCCGTGGTAGACCGCTCCAAATTCAAAATCGGCTGCGCGCTCCCCCGGTTGTGCCCAGTGAATGCTGATGTCAGGTTTTTTAAACTCGTAGGTAACTTCAAAATTTGTGGGACAATTCCAGATGCCCGTTTCAGGGACTTTACCCTTCGCTTCGATGCGGGACGGTCCAGTGCGGTCCAGTTCCAGAATCCAGGAAATAAGATTGAAAACATGAGCACCACGGTCACGGATTTGCCCTCCTCCCAAATCAATCATCCAACGGAAATTCCGATGACAATAATCCGGATTGTAAGCACGCATCGCGGCAGGACCCAACCACATATCCCAGTCCAATTGAGGTGGAGGGTTCGTTGTTTTCATAGGGTCGCCACCGATCGGATTATCGTTGTGCCAACATTCGACGCGGGTAACTCGCCCGATTGCACCGCTTTTGATAAAAGCTTTTAACGCCGCCGCACCAGGGTGACAACGTCCTTGAGAACCGACCTGAACAATTTGTTTTGTGCGCTGCGCTGTTCGCACCATGGCCCGGCCTTCTTCGATATATTTACAAGCGGGCTTTTCAACATATACGTCCTTACCCGCTTCGCAGGCGTGAATCATCATTAATGCATGCCAGTGATCCGGCGCCGCGATCACAATCGCATCCAAATCCTTCCGTTCCAACAGGTGCCGATAGTCGGAGTATATGGGAACGGCTCGACCTACGAGTTGCGCGGCTTTCTCAACTTGATGAGCATCCACATCGCACAATGCACCCACATGCTCGCCGATACTTTTCAAATGGCTACTACCCTTGCCACCTACGCCGATGTGCCCGGTAACAATACGTTCATTAGCACCGGGCCGACCATTGGCACCCAATACTCCGCTTGCCAAAATCATGGGTGCGGCAACCACGGTGCTGGCAAGAAAAGCTCTTCGGGAAAGCGTTTTAGTGGGTTCAAGGGAATTGGAAAATGAAGGTAGGGAATCAGACATCCGAAAATAATATTCAATTCAACAGGCTCACGTCCAGACTCTTTAATTGGATCATAAAAAATTAAACCGGAACCGATCTTTTGAAAAACCTTATCTTGATAATCTCAACAATAAGCAGACTTGGCTTTGCATTGGATTTGTATTCAACTCTTACAAATTTTAAAAATGATCAGAAAACTTAAGTTAAAAACCCAGGCTCTGGTTTCTATAGCATTTTTGTGGCTAAAGGCCCAACGCTACTTGTTTTCAAAATACGAATTGCCACCTGGGCGGCTCATTCAACTCTATGCAAAGGAGCGCTTGAACCGGAACTTGATTCTCCAGCTAACAGAACGATACGGTCCCATTTTTAAAGGAAGAAACGCTAATAATTTTCTCACCTGCATTGTCGACCTGCCAATGGCTCATCAGTTCTTACTCGAATTTAAGAATGATATGCACATGCCAACCGTAAATCTGGAATCTCTATTTCCTAAAGGATTCCTTCGGCAGTTAGAAGGAGACGATCACAAAAAGTATAGAAGCGCTTTGATCCAAGGAATCTCCCCGGAAATCATGAATCAAAATTCAAATGCACACGCCGAAATAGCCAAAATCGCCCTGAAAGAATACGTGGGAAAAACTGCGAACGGAGCAAACGATCCAGAAGCTTATATTGAAACACTGCATAACATTTCAACCGGTATGCTTTTAAACATTTTCTTCGGCTTGGATGCGAATTCGTCTGACTACCGCTGGGTAATGGAAAAATACAGCTTGTTGGGAAACACCCAATTTAATTTTGACATTGGGGAACAGCAAACAACCGCCTTTAACGAAATCAGGGATTTCCTTCTACAAAGGAACAAAGACGTTTTGTCGGTAAACGCTTCAAGTATTCTTGGAAATATGCATGCGCTTGATCTGGTCGATGAGACCAGCCTCGGCAACCTCATATACATGGTCGAGATGGGACGTCACGACATGGTTGGGCTCTTTCGTTGGATGTCCAAGTTTGCCAGCAATCATCCGGAAATCTTATTAGAAATTGCCAGAGAAGATGCCGACCTTGCCAGCGAAGAAATAAACACAACGCGGGCATTTGTTTTGGAAACCTTACGTTTAAATCAGATAGAGCGCCTTATACGGGTTCTGGATCGCGATTTGCATTATAATAATTTCATAATTCCAAAGGGATCTTTTGTTCGCATCTGTTTATGGGAAGCTCATAAAAACCCTAAGATATTTCCGGAGCCATTTGCCTTTCGGCCAGGTCGCTTTCTTGAAACTAATTTTTCATTAAAAGAATACGCTCCATTTGGCATTGGCCATCATTGTTGCCCATTGGCTCAAACAGCACTACGCATGAGCATGATTCTTATCAAAACCATAGCAACGCATTATCAGGTAGAGGCTCATGGTGACGGTCCCGCCTGCCGAGAAAGGTCACATTGGGAACCTGCAAAAAGTTTCACCGTAAAATTCATGCCAATTCAATGAGTTCAAGGAAATGGCTAATTTAAAATGGCCAGCACCATTCTCTATAAATTCCGTAATTCCATGGGGTTTATTCAAGTTTGCTGGAAGTGGTTCTGCTGAATCTTTTCGAAACACAAACTTCATTTTCCAAAAGCAGAGTCGATCGTTCGTTTGTCGATCCGGGAAGCACATAAATCCGTAGATGTATTTCCCGAATCCGTTTTCTTTTAGTCCTTAATAAATTGTTGGTCGGAAATTTTCACTGGATGAATATGTCTCCTTTGGACTTGGGAACCATCGTTGTCCACACAGGGCAGCCTCGATTCAAATATGCAGACTTTACACCTATATTATTTGTCGATGAATTATAATTTGAAAGGCTTGGGAAACGGACCACCCAGCCGAGGAATCGCATACTACGAGCCTGCCAAAGAATTCACCGTGTTATTGCATCCAAAATAATTAACTGATTGGTTTCTCGTTTCCTCTTCGATTCTGAGTAATTGAACTACCCTAAAAATGAGGCCGAATTACATTTTCCCGATTATCACCTTCAGTTGCTGCTTTCTGGTAACTGCCTGTTCGAAAGTCAAAACGCCCGATGGCCAAACTTCGGAGTCACCCTCAACCTTGCATGTCGGTGTCGCAACCATCGACATTACTCCAGACGAACCTATTCGCTTAAGCGGTTATGGAAGCCGAAGAGAATTATCGGAAGGGGTAAAAGGAAAATTGTCGGCCAAGGCATTGGCAATTGGCGATGGAGATGAGCCTGCCCTTATTGTAACCCTCGACCTGATAGGCGTTCCCGACTGGTTAAAGGCAAGCGTTGTAAAAGAGCTGAACATCCCCGCCTCGAAAATCGCTATTTGCGCGACCCATACTCACTCAGGACCTCACCTGAAAAATGTCCTGGATCCTATTTTCATGGCCGATATTCCAAGCGACCACTGGTCAGGCATTGAACGATATTCTGCAAAACTCGCCGATATGGTTGCGGAGGTCTGTCGCCAGGCAATCAAAAATCTCAAGCCAGGTTCATTGGCCTGGGGCGAAGGCGAAGTAGGTTTTGCCGGGAATCGTCGTGTCCTTGAAAATGGCCAATGGACGGGCTTTGGGAACCAGCCAGACGGACCCGTCGATCATTCGCTACCCGTGATGCGAATCAATGACACACACGGAGACCTTTTGGCCGTCCTGACAAACTACGCCTGCCATTGCACTACCTTGGGCGGGAACTTTAACGAGATCCATGGTGACTGGGCAGGTGAAGCGCAGCGTTTGCTTGAGCAGAGGCATCCGGGTGTTACGGCCATGATCGCCATCGGTTGCGGGGCCGATTCAAACCCCAATCCCCGGGGCAGCATGGAGGAGGTTCTTCAACACGGTAAAACGCTGGCAGACGAAGTGGATCGTATCATAAAAGGCAAAATGACTCCGTTATCAACTGTTCCGGAAACCCGGCTTGAACATATCACTCTCCCCTTCGATCCGTTGCCGACCCGTGAAGAATGGGTAACGCACGCAAATTCCGAAATAATATCGAACTACTATGCACAACAGGTTCTGAAGCGGTTGGATCAGGGAGAAACTTTACCGACCTCCATGGAATACCCGATCCAGACCTGGACCTTCGGGACAGACTTGGCCATGGTCTTTCTCGCTGGAGAAGTTGTCGTCGATTACTCCATCAAACTGAAAGAGCGATTTGACAAAAAACGACTTTGGGTAAGCGCCTATGCCAACGCAATTCCCTCCTATATTGCTTCGAGACGCTTGTATGATGAAGGCGGGTACGAGGTTGATAGATCCATGTATTTCTATGATAAACCACAACGACTGTCTCCCGATACCGAGGACCTGGTGCTCGACGAAGTGTTGCAACAGATTCCCCATACCTTCTACTCGGAATCCACCCTGGATTTTATGCCGGCACCGACCTCAAAGGAAGAGGCATTAGCGACGATGGAGATTCATTCCAATTTGCAAATTGAGTTGGTCGCAGCTGAACCACTGGTCATGGATCCGATCGATGTCGCCTGGGGACCCGATGGACGCATGTGGGTTGTCGAAATGGCTGACTATCCTTTGGGCCTTGACGGAAAAGGACAAGGCGGTGGTCGCATTCGATATCTGGTCGATAGCAACAAGGACGGACAGTACGACCAATCGACGCTTTTTCTGGATGCCATCCCCTTCCCCACTTCCGTCTTTCCGTGGAAGGACGGAGTGCTGATTACCACTCCACCGGATATTCTTTACGCGCGCGATACAGATGACGATGGCAAGGCGGATTCAATCACTCCTCTTTATACCGGCTTCAACCTGGGAAACCAACAGCACCTGGTCAACGGCATGCAATGGGGGCTTGATGGATGGATATATCTGGCCAATGGCGATAGCGGTGGAAACGTTCGACCCATAGGCTCCGATAAAGCCATCGACATCGATGGACGCGATTTACGTATCAAACCGGAAACCGGTCAGATCGAAGCCATTTTGGGCCGTTCACAGTATGGCCGAAATCGCGACTCCTGGGGAAACTGGTTTGGGAACAGTAACTCGTACCCAGGCTGGCACTTCGCACTCGATGATCAGTATCTCAACAGAAACCCTCACGTGAATTATGCATCTTCCCGGGTCTTCTTACCGGAGATCGCTACAGCAGGACCGGTGTTTCCCATCAGCAAAACACTCAGCCGATTTAATGATTACGAAAAATCAAACCGCTTTACCTCAGCTTGTGGATTTATGATTTACGAGGACTCTGCATTGGGTGAGGCGTTTGTCCGGAATTCATTTGTGGCTGAGCCGGTTCACAATCTGGTGTCCCGCGCTGTGTTGTTTGCCAACGGCACAAGCTTCAGAAGCGAACGAGCCCCAGAGGAACAAGATTCCGAGTTTTTAAGATCCACCGATAATTGGTTCCGTCCAACATCCATTAGAAGCGGCCCGGATGGAGCCCTCTATATCACCGACATGTATCGTCTGGCCATCGAACATCCCGAGTGGATTCCGGAGGACTGGCAGCGAAAGCTGAACTTACGCGAAGGACACGACAAAGGACGCATCTACCGTATTTCGAAAAAAGGAGCCAAGCAGACCCAGATTCCTGATTTCGATAAGCTGAACACGCCCAAATTGGTTGTGATGCTGGATTCCGATGTTCGCTGGCAACGCGACCAGGCGCATCAGTTACTCTTACTTAGAAACGACTCCGGGATTAACCCGGCACTGGTGACCATGGTGAGAAATGGTCGATTACCCGAGGCCCGCGGTCAGGCGCTCTCGGTTTTATCACAATTGAACGGCTTAACTAAAAACGCTGTGCTCGGTGCCTTGAGTGATTCAGCTGCCGGAGTCAGGATTCAAGCACTCAAGTTGAGCACGACCTTCATCGAAGATGAGGAAATCTTAAATAAGATCATCGGCCTAGCCGATTATGACGATGCACAGGTTCGAATGCAGGTTGCTTACAGCTTGGGAGAATCCTCATCCACACTTGCCAGCGAGACCTTGCTCAAAATCGCCAAAGAAAACGCCACAGATGATTTGATGACTTCCGCCGTGCTTAGCTCCGCGATACCGCATCAATTAACCCTGGCAGTGAAATTAGGCAGCGATGTTCTGAATCCCGAGCTGAAACCTTTTCTAAGGGGCCTCATTCAGACTGCAACCGGGACCAAAAATCACACTGCCTTGCCCACCTTGCTAAATTCAATTTTAACCCGCACTACAGATCATCCTGTAATAAACAACCTCACCGCTTATCTGGACTATCGAACCGTGCTGAATAGATTCTCAAATGGTAGAAGTTGGGTAGCGAATCAAAATCAGGACCTGAACAGGAAAGAAGGGGAAATATTCACGACCGCCTATTCCATAGCAAATGACCCAAAAGCTACCACCGACCAGCGTAAACTAGCTTTGCAAGTTTTATCATTTCAGGAGGATGGAAAAGCAGCCAATACCGAATTAGCGTTTCAGCTTCTTGGACCCAGTAATCCAACCGAACTTCAACTCGCCTCAGTCGACAGCCTCGCACTACTTCTTGGAGCCCAAGCACCGGAGAAACTGTTGGAGAACTGGAAAGCTCATTCACCAAAAGTCCGCAGCAAAATCGTGGACACCCTACTCTCAAGAAACAACTGGACAATCGAGCTTCTTAAAACGGCTGCTATTCAAACCGACATCGCAAAATCGTTTTCTATCACTCAAAGTAACCAACTCAGCAATCATCGGGATCCCACTATCTCCCAACTTGCTGAAACCGTTTTCCAGCAAACAACCAACTCGAACCGTCAGCAGCTAATAGAAGATTACCAACCGGTTTTAAACCTGGTCGGAGATCCCAATGCGGGACGAGGCCACTTTACGAATTTGTGCTCAAGCTGCCATGCCATGGATGGAATCGGAGTCGATGTCGGCCCCAATCTAACGGCGCTTTCCGACAAATCATCACCAGCCTTGCTCATCGCTATCCTCGACCCAAATCGTGCGGTCGAAGATAAATTCAATCAGTTTATCGCAACAAGCACGAACAACGAAACCGCCGTAGGGATTCTTTCAGATGAATCAACGAGCAGCGTCACATTAACCACCACCGGTGGTCTCAAACAAACCATGCTCCGCCAAAATATGCGTTCGCTGGAAAGCAGCAGCATGTCCTTAATGCCGGAAGGTCTTGAACTGGGACTTGACCATCAAGCAATGGCAGATCTCCTGGCCTTTCTCAACGCATCGGATGACTCCCTCAAAATCCGGACCGACGCAGACGGATCCATCGGACTTACCGCGAACCGGGGCAAAGCAATGGGCCCCTCGGTTTACTACAACAGCGATCAGAGCTCCTTTGACTACGTTTCGGAAAGCGATACCCTCGAATGGACGGCCTACGACCTGAAAGCCGGTTACTACGATATCTTTGCCGATGCTGCTATGGCAGTAGAATATGCAGGACGTCCTTTTAAACTATCCATCAACGACAATTTTGTCACCGGAGCCGTGGTCTACTCCGGTGGAGTTGACAGATTCCGTCAGAGAAAATTTGGTAATGTCCTGATTGAGGAGGATATTCCCAAAGCGGTGTTTAAACTCCAACACCAGCTCGACGGCCCGCAATTGAGTCTGAGAGAATTGCGATTGATTCCGGTGCCCTAATTAATTCATAGAATTGCATTTCCAATTCCAAAAATACCGTTTCCAATTACCCTATGAAGTTTTCTACCCTGCTTCCCCTAGGCCTTAGTCTGGCTGCTAACAATCTTTCGGCTGACGTTACTTCCTGGCGCAATGGCGGCTTCGGACTCTACCCCGACACAACCGCCCCTATTGATTGGGACAATCAGGACAATGTCCTCTGGAAGATTGACACACCCATTCGCGGAAACGCCACTCCCATCGTTGTAGGCCAGAAACTCTTCTATACTGCAGAACCCGGAGACCTCATCTGCGCCGATGCCAATACGGGCAAAACACTCTGGCGAACCTCCAACTCATTTGAAGATGTCATTGAAATGCCAGATGAAGAACGGAGAGAGATCAAACGTATCATTGAAGCCAATGAAAACCTGACTGAACTTCTGGAGCCCGCAAAACGCAAAGTCTACGAATTGACCCGAAAGCTGCGAAGCGACAAGTCGAACGAAAAACTTCAAAGCCAGCTGGAGGACGCCAACGCCGAACAGAAGAAACTCGAACAAGAAGCCGGTACCGTTCCCAAACAATTCATCAAACCCAAAACCCACGACACCAACGGTTATGCATCCATGACTGCCTGCTCAGATGGCACCTACATTTACACCGGCAACGGAATGGGAATTGTCACCAAACATGACTTGAACGGAAATCGCATTTGGGGGAAAGTCATGGAAGGTCCGGACCACGCATTCGGCACCGCGGTCTCCCCTCAGTTGATTGGTGGTAAACTCATACTCCGCATGGGTGACTATGCGGCACTCGATCCGGAATCGGGAAAGGAACTCTGGCGTATAAAAGATCCCGCAACCTTTGGACCACCGGCGTCCTTTCAGTTAGAAGATGAATGGTACCTTTATACCGTGCGCGGAGAATTGATGCGTGTCTCAGATGGCAAAAAACTGCCTTCACAAGACTGGGACATTCCTGAAAAGAAATTCGCATTCTTCAACACTCCATTCGTCGGAGGAAACCGGGTTTACGTGGTTCATGGCGCAGCCGGCATACAGGGCGATGCCTATTGTATGGAGATTCCAAGCACCAAGAAAGCATTGGAAAAAACCGGACTTACCCAAGTCTGGTACTCGGAAGTCTCCAAAGAACGGTATTACGCCTCACCTGTTACGCATCAAGGCATCACTTACATCATCTCCATGGGCAACGAATTCCAGGCACTGGATGCCGCCACTGGAGAGCTTCTTTTTTCTAAAAAAATCGACGGCATGAAAGGCAGGGCATTCACCGGAGTAACGCTGGTCGGTGACAAACTGTTGGTAGGAGAAGAAAACGGACTCGCAGTATTCATCCAACCAGGCCCAACATATAAGGAGCACGCCCGCTTCGACCTGGGAGAGAACCGCAGTACTCCTATCTTCGACGGCGACACTGCCTACCTCAGAACAATCGAGTACCTCATCGCTTACAAAAGCAGATAAATCAGGCCATCATGATTTGAATAGGATTATGAGAAATGAACATTGAGCGTTTTAATGTTTCCCTTGCATAGACACTGATATTTTCTTTTCGAATTATCCGGATCGTATCTGTGTACATCATGCGTGTGGTTGGTATACAGTTCTCCAACGCTAAGCTCTCCAATCCAGAGGTAGGAAGTAAGAGGTGGAAACCACAAAAAACGCAGAAGGCACAATGCCTGACACCAAAACCCGCGAGTCTGGATTTGAAGCAGCGTCTGGTTGGAGTTGGGGTGTTGATCTTCCGCCGTCGTTGAAGAACTATGGCGAGATCTGCGAGAATGGGTCATGGTCATGGGGGAAATCTATCTTTCAGTAGTGGAGATCTAGATGGTTCGACGCAAACAAGATTTAGGATCCTGATTTATTCTTTCTCTTCTTTTTTTTTCAAACACCGATGACACTGATGACGGTTAAATTTATATGGCCTACCCATTTCATGGATCAGTGTGAATCTGCACTACTATCCGGTGGAATCTTGTTTTTAAAGCAACGTTTTCATATTTCAACCAATCACGGTGACCTCGCGAATAGCTGGTAATAAAATAAGTTCGAAGAAAAATGCTTAACTACGAAATGCGCTAAATTACGCAAAAAGCTGAAAGCATTTCTTTATAACAGAATCATGGGTACGGAATCATTTATTCAGTCAAAGAATCAGACCCGAAATCCGAAACTGTATTCCCCCGGGAACGCCACCTGTCTCGCAGTATTTGAAGGAGGCGGATACGTCGCGCCGCATGTCTTAGGAGGCGGAAGCCCCAGCTTGGTATCTTGGATGGTGAATGAAATTCGATGAACCAATCTTTCAGGATATCGGACAGTTTGGCGATCAGTCCCTACCTTCTGATTCGTGTCAATTGGTCCATTCGTGGTTAAGGAATCCCTACAAAATCTGTGTCTATCTGAGCAATCTGTGGTTAGGTTAAACTTTGGTTGCGGCTTTGCTGCTCTAAGTTGATCAGTGGTTAAAATTCTTTTTTCCAACGCTAAGCTATCGAACGGAGTCGGCGAAGCCTACGGAGTTACGATAAGCGCCTTGTTGAGATTATTTCTTTAAAATTTCGTTGTAGATGTCGTCTCCGCTTTTTTTTCCCATCAGGGCCAAGCGAATACAGATCAAATATTTTTGGATCTCTTGTGCTAGGGTATCTATAAATTAGTTCGTTTCCCCATACATCATGGCAATCGTCATATGATCTGAGGTAAGGACCTCGCCATCTGTCGGTACCCGGATTTTCGAGTAACGCCTTCAGTCCTTCTTTCGTGCTCAGGTATGAACCAGTATCTATCCTGTATCTGAGTAGTGTCGCCTTGAATATGTTATTTATTGTGAGTTCAGTGATCTTCACGAATGAGTCTTTCTTTGTGTTTTCCGCTTCCAGCAAGGGTATTGTAGCAGCAAAAACTAAGACCAGTAAAATGTATCTGAGGTTTTTCATATTCTTTCCAACTATTGGTATACGTGATTATTTTAATGGGAAAAATATCCTCGATTTGAAGAATGAGTTTGTTAAGTAGCTCATGATCAAGTCAAAGGATGATTGTATGCGGAGATTTATCAACGCCAATTTCCTTGAAAAACATGATTCAGAATCATGTTGTGTTAGCATTGATGAAAACGTGGATTCAGAAAGTGCTGCAGGCCGAACGGGGGTTGACAAGGGGATTCGTAATCAAGGTGGATTACCCTGAGTGGTATCTGAAATATGTTTTTCAACGCGGCAAGAGTCACTTGAAGAGGTGTCGTCAGAATTTACTCGGTAGTGCGAAACAAGAGCCAGGCGATCCAACCAGTCATGACAATGGCAAAGTTTTTTTGGAAGGAAGCCGCCCTGACCCGGCCGGATCTCGGCGACAGGCAGGAAGAAGGAAGGGGGGCGCCATCCAAATATTCATGAATTACCACCGACTCACAGCGAAGTCTTAACTGCAGGATGGATCCTTTCTTATATCTTCCGGTTTGAGCCGTTAATACAATTTCGTTAGGAAAGGATTTCCTTCACCACATTCCCATGCACGTCGGTCAGACGATAATGTCTTCCCTGGAATTTGTATGTGAGTTGAGTGTGATCGATGCCGAGCTGGTGGAGGATCGTGGCATGCAGGTCGTGGACATCGACTGGATTTTCGATGGTGTTGTAACTGAAATCGTCGGTGGTTCCGTAGGTGAATCCGGGTTTTACTCCCCCACCCGCCATCCAAATGGTGAAACACCGAGGGTGATGATCACGCCCATAGTCATCGGTCGTCAATCGACCCTGACAATAAACGGTGCGGCCAAACTCTCCACCCCAAACAACCAGTGTGTCGTCCAACATACCACGTTGTTTTAAATCGGTTACAAGAGCTGCAGATGCCTGGTCGGTATCTTTACACTGGGTACGTATCTTTTCAGGAAGCTCGGTATGGTTATCCCAGCCGCGATGAAACAATTGAACGAAGCGAACGCCTCTCTCCGACATGCGCCGCGCCATCAGGCAATTATAGGCATAGGTTCCCGGTTTCCTTGCATCCTCTCCGTAGAGGTCGAAAACATGGTCCGGTTCAGATGTGACGTCAGTCAACTCCGGAACCGAGGACTGCATTCGGTAAGCCATCTCGTATTGAGCGATACGCGTTTGGATCTCCGGATCCCCGAATTCTTTGAAACGCATTTCGTTGAGCTGCGCCACGTCGTCGATCATACGACGCCGGGTTTGAGCATCAACGCCCTCAGGATTCGACAAGTATAGAACCGGGTCCTTGGTGGAACGGAATTTTACTCCCTGAAATTTTGAAGGCAAAAAACCGCTTCCCCATAACCGGTCATAAAGCGGTTGTCCTCCATTGCCCGAAATCAGGGCAATAAACGCTGGCAGGTCTTTGTTTTCGCTTCCTAATCCATAGGATAACCACGAGCCAATACTCGGGCGACCCGCAAGCTGGAATCCCGTTTGAAAAAACGTAATGGCCGGGTCGTGATTGATCGCCTCCGTTTTCATCGTGCGGATGAAACATAAATCATCCACAATCTTCGCCGTGTGCGGAAGTAAGTCACTGACCCAGGCTTGAGATTGGCCATGACGTGCAAAATTGAACATGCTTGGAACCACCGGAAAATTCGACTGGGTAGCTGTCATGCCGGTAAAACGTTGTCCCTGTCGGATCGAATCGGGCAGCTCAGTCGCTCGTATCTTCTGCAACTCAGGTTTATGGTCGAAGAGATCCATTTGAGAAGGGCCACCGGACTGAAAAAGGAAGATAACGCGTTTTACACGTGGAGGCAGACTTGGCTCGATACCCAATAAATTACCCAGGGCCATGGTGCCAATGCCACCGGCCATTCCACTCATAAAATCTCTTCGAGTTAGTTTTTTCATTCTACAAAGTCATTCTTTCGTCACAGTTTCATCGAGATTCAGCAGTGTGCTGCAAATCATAGTCCAGCTGGCCAGTTCAGCCACGGAGATGGTTTCGTCGACGGACCATTCACCGTAACTAATCAATGATTTTGCTGCGACCTGATCATCCGAATATCGCTTTTGATAGTCCATTTTACTTTTGAGTAAAATGTTTGCCTCGTTCGCTTCCGGCAATCGTCCCAGCAATTGCTGATAGGCTCGATTAAGAATTTCATTATCTCCCTTGATATTCATTAATAATCCTTGAGCCATAACACGGGCCGCCTCTACAAAGGTTACATCGTTCATCAGATTGAGCGCCTGGAGAGGTGTGTTGGTTCTACGAAGTGCTTCATCGCACGCTTCTCTTCCGGCGGCGTCAAAATTGGTCATCATGGGAGGAGGCACCGTTCGCTTCCAGTAGGTGTACAAGCTACGTCGGTACAAATCATTTCCAGTGGCCAGGACATAGTTTGAATCAGAAGCGAAGTCGGCCCATAGTCCGTCGGGCTGGTAGGTCTTTACACTTGGACCTCCAATCTGCTTATGCAGTAATCCGCTCGCTGCCAGCGCTTGATCGCGGATCATCTCTGCCGGCAAACGAAACCGCGGACCACGGGCCAGCAGACGGTTTTCCGGATCGCGGGCACGTTCACTTTCATCAACGCGCGAAGACTGTTGGTAGGTGTTGCTGCTAACAATGAAAGTCAGCATATGTTGGATGTCCCACCCCGATTCCACAAATTCGACCGCCAACCAGTCAAGTAACTCAGGATGACTGGGCCGCTCTCCCTGGACCCCAAAATCTTCGGTCGTTTTGACCAGGCCCGTTCCGAACAAGTCGCGCCAGATACGATTAATCGCTACTCGCGCCGTGAGCGGGTTATTTCCAGAAACAAGCCATTTGGCCAGACCCAGTCGGTTCCTCGGAAAATCGTCGGGTAAAGGAGGAAGTGACGAAGGAACTCCAGGTTCAACCGGGTCTCCGGGCTGATCATAAATGCCACGCTTAAGAATATGCGTTTGCCGCGGCATCTCGTCGCGCATGACCATTACCGTAGGAATCGCCTCCTCAAATTCGGTGAGTCCTGCCCTAGCCGTTTTCCAATTGCTGTAGGTCTGCGTCAGTTTGGCAGGTCCACCCTCATTAAGAAAATAGTGTTTGAGCTTCGAAGATTGCGATTTGCTGCGTTCGGACTCCGAAAGCGATAGGATACTTTTAAGAGAAGTTGTTTCAAAGATTACTCTGATCTCTTCCTCAGTCAGTGCCCGATCATAATAGCGAACGTCATCGATCTGGCCATTGAAGTCCACCATGCCAGATCCAATCCGCAGTGGTTCATCAGAGTCAAAGTTCTGGTTCAGAAAATCATAATTGGCCTTATGTGGCACCGACACTCCATTGATATAGAGCTTTATGTCACTCGCCTTGCGTGTTCCTCCATAGGTCACAAACACGTGCACCCACTCCCCGCTTGGAATCGGATCAAGTGTTTCAACCTTCACAGAATCATCCAGCCAGCGTTGAACGAAATTTGCCTGTATCGTTCCTTTTTCGGTTAGGTGAAGATTGTGTCCTTTCCCTTCCGGCACGGGAACCATTCGGGACAGGATGGTCCCCTCTTTCAAGGTCTCCACCTTTAGTCGGGCACCAAACGAGAATTTGTCAAAGTACCCAAACTTCCCTTCCTTTTCAAATTCCTGACCAGTCAAGCCAACTCCTGTTTCTTTGAAAACCAAACCGGAATCTACCGTCCAGTTCTCAGGCAAATCAACAGCCTGCGATTCCCAACTAGAAAAAGTTCGATCCAAACCCTTCCTGGTTTTATCCCAAGCCTTTCGCGCTTTGGATTCCGCAGTTTTCAAATCAGCCAACTGGTCTTCCTGAGAACGCGTTGGAGCTTTTAACCACGGCTCCGAATTGCCTTCCTTCCACGCTCTACCGTTTTCGGGCAGGTTATTAAACATAGCAAACAGCTGATAGTAATCGCGCTGGGAAATGGGATCATACTTGTGATTGTGGCAGCGGGCACATGCCATCGTCATGCCCTGCCAAATCGTGAAAGTGGTATCCACACGATCTACGACATACTCCACCTGAAACTCCTCAGGTACGATTCCGCCCTCTGCGTTTCCCCGGTGATTCCTATTAAATCCGGTGGCGATCAATTGGTCCATAGTTGGTTTCGGCAATAAGTCGCCAGCAAGCTGATGTATCGTGAACTCATCAAAGGGCATATTGGAATTGTAAGCTTCAATCACCCAGTCGCGCCAACGCCACATTTCCCGCCATCCGTCGTTTTGATAACCACTGGTGTCAGCGTAACGCGCCGCATCCAACCAGCGAATGCCCATTTTTTCTCCATAGGCCGGGGATGTAAACAAGTGTTCTGCGGTCTGTTTAACCGAAGCATTCAGAAAACGTTTTACGTCATCCGGAGTCGGAGGAAGCCCTGTGATATCGAAATGTATTCGCCGTGCCAGTATACGCTGATCAGCTCTCGGTGAAGGTTTCAGACCCTCCAAGTCCAGTCGCGCCAAAACAAATGCATCGATCGGATTATTAACCCAGCGAGCATCAGAAACCGAAGGCGTATCAGGACGCACCGGTGGAACGAGTGACCAATGCTGTTCCCAGATGGCGCCTTCTGAAATCCAGGATTTGATGAGGGCAATTTCGCTGTCTTCCAAATGCCTATCCGCATCCTTAGGAGGCATACGCTCTTCCGGATTCTCATGGGAGATTCGATAAAAGAGTTCGCTCTTCTCCAAGTCACCTGGAGCCACAACCCTGTAGTCGTCCAGGTCGGCAAACAAACCTGATCTCGTATCCAGCCTAAGATCGGCTTCTCTTTGCGCGGCATCGGGTCCATGGCACTTGAAACAATTATCTGAAAGAATCGGGCGAATGTCCTGATCGAAATCAACCTTCCCGTCGGCAATAGTAATAGTGAATCCAAGCAGGCAGATTCCCAGGCGGTAGACTGGATGCTGAAGCATCAAACTCATTTTGCCAGTTATCAAAGGGTGCAAGATTTAAAAGACATCAGTTTTTGATCCAATTCCAGACCGCTCCAACCTAATCATTGATCTACATCGAACCGGTACGTTGGATTCATTGGGGAAGAAGCAGCAATCCTTAGACCTTGGAACGAAGTCGGTCAAGTGGGGAATCCTCCAGCGAGATCATAAGGGAAGACAATAGTAACTGTGCTTTCGTCGAGAGGATATCAAATCAGAACATTCGTAAAACCAGCCTCATGGTTTCGGCTTGGCTGTGCACCCTCGGTGGACTGGTCGCCGACGTGCTTCAACCGATCGCTCCATTCGCATTCTACACTTTGTGAGTTAGGTCACTACATCTACATAAATCACGCAAGTGATTGGTTGCACCACAAGTCTCGATTGATCAATTTGGTTTATGGTTCGGAAGTTCATTATTTGCGCAGCTAGCGCCATTTCGATACTCTTTGGCGAAACCGCTGTTCAGGCAACGCACGAAGAGGGCTGGGGACAGGGACCACTCATGCCGATTTCTTTGGGCGAGGTAGGCGCTGCAGTGGTTGAGGGAAAACTCTACGTCGCGGGTTTCAGCGGAGCAGACCTAGCCGTCTTCGATTTGACATCTGAAACCTGGGCGCCCTCCGATGCAATAGCACCACGTCCGCAATCAGGCCATCACCATGCAGCTCAAGCTCTGGGAGGAAAACTCTACCTAATTGGTGGCGGCGCTGGTGCAGAGGGGATGGTGCAGATTTACGATCCAGAATCAAACAACTGGAGTCTGGGAGCCGACATGCCTTGGCCAGCATCGTCCACTGGCTCATGCGTGATTAACGGTGAAATTTATGTCGCCGGAGGCTCTGTTCCCGGCGTTGGTTCGGTTGACAATGTTGCAAAATACAATCCCGGAGAAGATTCGTGGACAACCCTGGCGCCGATGCCTCACGGACACAATCACGCCGCCAGCGGAACGGACGGAAAACGTTTTTGGGTTTTCGGCGGACGAAGTGGCGGTCCGGGAAACTCAACGCAAGTATACGATCCCGCGACGAACCAATGGAAGTCGAGTCATCTTCCGGATGGCACCCTCGCACCGCTCCCGCTTGGCCGCGGGGGCATGGGAAGCGCACCATTTATTCTCGGAGAATTTTATGTCATCGGCGGTGAAGGAGGAACACCACTACTTCATGACCGCGTGGACATCTACAATCCAGGAACAAACACCTGGCGTTCCGGTATTCCCTTACCTTTGGCACGACACGGTATTTACCCCGTCGCCACCGACGGAAGGATTTACGTTGCAGGAGGTGGAGAGATCGCATTCGCATTCGCCGAGACAAACACACTTCAAATTCTAAGTTTACCCGACTCCTTCGAAGCTTGGCAATCGAGACAGTTTACTGCCGCCGATCTTGACGACCCGGAAAAAGAAACAACGCACTGGGGCCCAAACGCCGACCTTGATGGCGACGGCCTGGAGACACTGATGGAATATTTGATGAACCTTAATCCGCATGTGCAAGAAGCCGACAATGGGGTACCCATGAGAATAGCCAACGACAGACAAATTCTAACAATACGGTATAGACGGTCTAAAAACGCTCCGGATAGCTCCCTGATAGCACGAGCGTCGCCTGAACTCGCTACTTGGAACCGCGATGGAGTAACGGATCAGATCATCGAAAATCTGGGCGATGCCTGGTTGATCGAAACAACAGTATTATTAAACGACTCTGATCGAAAGTTTGTCCGATTGTTCGGGGAGTTGATGGAGGAAGAACCATGAGTTTCATTCCACTCGTCACCACCCTCCTTTTGTAAGCAACTTTAGTCCCGACCCGATGGTTTTTGAAATAAGAGTCGCGAATAAATTTGCTACACTTTGGCCACCCTTTCGTTTCTGACATCAATTGCACCGAGGTCTTGACCGACAACGAAGTGAAAAACAATCACACCCTAAAACCAGATTCCCTAATTCTTACCCCCACCGATCTCCCGACGATAAATCATAGCCCCGCATTGGGTGAATAATCCGGGTTCGGCTCGGGCATCTCCGCATCGAGAGAAGTTCGCCAGGCGTGTAATTTGTTACGTAGCTCATTCACTTTTTCCGGCATAGCTTTCGATAAGTCATTTTGTTCACCAATATCGTCTTTCAGGTTAAACAGCTGCACGGTGTAATTTTCGAAATACTCCAGCAGTTTATAGTCGCCGCTTCGGATGGCTCCGCCGGGAGGTTGCATGCCGTGGTTGCTGTAATGAGGAAAGTGCCAATAGATGGCGTCCCGGTCGAAGGTGCCTTTTCCTTTAACCAGAGGAGCAATACTAACCCCATCTTGATGCTGTTCTTCAATCAACGGCAATCCAGCCATTTCGAGAATGGTAGGATAAAAGTCGGTACTTATGATTGGTTCTTCCGAAACGGTCCCCTGCTCTCCTTGCCCGGGCCACTTTACAATACATGGCACACGAATGCCTCCTTCGTAGAGCCAGCCCTTGGCACCACGAAGAGGTAAATTCGAACTGGAGAAAGCTCTGTCCAATTGACTTTCTGGAACGGTTCTCTCGGGGTTCCCCACATTCATCCCTGCCATGCCACCATTGTCGGCGAAGAAGATAACGAGGGTGTTGTCGTCGATTCCCATGCTCTTGAGTTTTGCAAGGATACGACCAAGACTCTGGTCAACCGCTTCCACCATACCGGCGAACTGGGTATTATCCTGGTACTGTTTTATTTTCACCGTTCTTTCAGGAAGCACTCCATATCCCGCAAAGGCATCTTGCTGGATTGCGGTATCCAAATAATCGCGGCTTAGCGGTTCTGCAACATCCGGATTCTGTTCTAGCACAAAAGGCGTGTCTCCAGTTGTTGGATTCGCTTTCAGCTTAGCTTCGTATTTCTCAACCAGATCAGGACGTCCATGAATCGGATCGTGCACGGCAAAATGCGCCATATAAAGAAAAAAGGGATTGTCCCTATCACGTCCGATAAACTCGAGAGCTTCATCGGTCAGCCGATCAGTCAGGTATTCACCTTCCGGTGCATCTTCCAAGCCTTCCAATTCATAAGGAGCATAAAACGTCCCATTGGGTGCTCCCCTCGGCCAATTCCGAGGAACATGTTCATCGAACCCATGTTTATCAGGCGTGTTAGGGTTGGTACCCAAATGCCATTTACCAATCGCTTTTGTGGCATAGCCGTGAGTTTTCAAGGTCTCGGCAATGGTTGTTTCTTCATAGGGCAAGAACTGCCCTGTCTTAACATTTAAGTATTTCTGGAAAGGAAAGTCACGGCGGCCTGGGATCCAATCGGTCATCTTATTTCTCGCAGGATATTTACCTGTTAAAATACTGGAACGTGTCGGTGAACACACATGACATGCAGCATAGGCGTTAGTAAACTTAACTCCCTCGGCAGCGAACTGATCTATGTTTGGCGTCTCATAAAAACTACTACCAAAAGAGCCCACATCGGTCCATCCCAGGTCATCGACCAAAAAGAAGATTACATTGGGAGATGTTTTCGTTTCCTGAGGTTTTTCGGCAAGCGTGCAGCCGACAAGCAGAGCAGCCGCAAAGCCTGCGATAGAAATAAAGAATCGGTAGTTCATGGGGTAGTTTTTGGTTTTAGAAATTAAAATGTCTAGGTGTTTGAGAAGATTTTCCGGACCTTTTCTGCCACAGCCAGTCCAAGATTTGCACAACCCTCTGCATCGATATGAATCGTATCGGGAGCTGGGCAACGTGCATAGTCTCCCGCGTTCAAAAATGGAATACCTCGATCAGCTGCGACTTCAGAATAGGCTTTCTTAAAGCCCGTCGATTTTTCAGCTCCATCATCAAACAGGTGGCCAAAGGGACAATACCCTACCGAAACAGGCACCGGAGCAATAAGCAAAACTTTCGGTGCAGTTTTATTCGGGCCGGATGTGCTTTCAAGAATTCGATCAATCAGGACACCACAGCTATGCGCAATGGAATGAGCATTTTGATTAAGATGATTCTTCAAGTCGTTTGTCCCCAACATCAAAATAACCAAATCAACCGGCGCTTGTGATTCCAGTATGACAGGCAGGTGTCGCAATCCGTTTTTATCGGTTGGTTCACACGGATCATCCCACATCGTGGTTCGACCATTCTGTGCTTCCTCGATGACTAGAAACTCATTGCCAAGTTCTGCCTGCATCACGCCAGGCCATCGCACATCCGCAGGCATGCGCTCACAGTCGCTACCGATTAAAAATCCCCACGTATTGGAATCACCAAAACAAAGAACGCGTTTCATAAGGTGGAAAGTTGGGGTTCGATAAACACTGTGAGACGAAGAGTCAAAAGCGTGATGGAGGTTACTGATTATTCCTCATTGCTCGATGAGATGTTTGGGAAAGTCTTTTACCTGTTCACAGCCGATTTGCTCCATGACTTGTTGAAGCTGACGTTTCATCAAGGTGATTGTATGATGTCCACCGTGCTTGCCTAGTGCACAAACTCCATACATGAACGAGCGTCCCATAAAAGTGAACTTCGCTCCGCTTGCCATAGCGCACGCAACGTCTGAACCGGAACGCAAACCACTATCAATCATCATGGTGATTTTATCACCATAGGTCTTGGCGAGCTCCGTCATCGGCTTGATCGTCGATTGACCGGCGTCTAGCTGACGTCCTCCGTGATTGGACGCGATAATACCATCGAGACCAAGCTCAACGACTTTGGCAGCATCTTCATCGGTAACCACTCCCTTCACTACCAGGTTACCTTTCCAGCGATCACGGATGGCCTTGATCCGATCGACCGTCAGACGTCCCGAAAAGGTTTTATTCATAAAGAGACCCAGGTGCTTCATATTTAGCCCCTTTGGCATATACGGCTTCATCGTCTTGAATTCTGGTATCCCTGCTGCGAGTTGTCCAAAAGACCATGAAGGATGGGCGGTCATCTGCAGAATATTTCGCAGTGACATCCGCGGTGGAATGGAGAGACCGTTACGAATCTCTTTGGGACGATAACCCAAAGTGGGTGTATCAGCGAGAATGATAAGGGTTTTGCATCCTGCGGCCTCCGCCCGGTCAAGTAGCTTGTCCCGCAAATGATCTTCGGCCGGATGATAAAGCTGAAACCAAAAATTGCCTTCGGTCAGTTCAGCAACCGTTTCTATACTGGCGGTGGCAACGGTGCTTAGCGTGAAAGGAATATTTTCCTCAAATGCCGCTTTAGCCAGAATCTCGGTTGCTCGCGGCCACATGAGACCTTGAAGACCAATGGGACAAATGCCAAAGGGCGCATCGTACGTTTTACCAAAAAGCGTGGTTTTCAAATCACTACCCGGATAATCCCGAAGATAAAACGGGCGCAGTTGAATTTCACGAATATCGGCTGTATTACGGTGAAGATTTATTTCGGAAAAACATCCGCCTTCAAGGTAGTCATTGGCAAAACCAGGCATCCGCTTGCGTGCCTTTTCGCGGAGATGTTCGATGGAAGGGTACTCGGAATTAAAAACCTCGGTCATAGGGAAACGTCATTAGACTATGGAAAATGAGAACAACAAGCCGATGACAGATCAATGTATTTTAAAGCAGATCCGATTACCGTATATTGATTGTCGGAATTAATTTCTTTAACTCAGTTTTAATAGAATCGAATTTCGAGATATTAGCCAGGTTCGTCCATTCGTTCGGATCAATGTCGTGGTCATAAAGCTCCTCGCCACCATCATTATATTGGATGTAGCGCCAACGCTCTGTACGAACGGTATGGTTTTTATAACCAAAGGTTGTGAGCGCAGGCCGTTCCCATTTTATTTGAGGATCTTTTAACAAGGGAACGATACTTTGTCCGTCCAATCCTTCGCGAGGTGGCAATCCACACA